>JANMDL010000011.1:0-1555 GCA_031376295.1 Chitinophagales bacterium | reverse complement strand
CCTGAGTTACCAGGAGTTGGCTTATGAAGAGTTGTGCGCCCTTCAGTCATCGGGCGAAGTGGAAGATGTGTATGAATTATCGCCGCTGCAGGAAGGGATTTATTACCACTGGCTGGCTGAGCCGGGCACTACGGCGTATGTCAATCAAACTTCTTATAAAATTGAAGGCGTACTGGATGAAGCAATACTTAAAAGCAGTTATGACAGTCTTATAAACAGGCATACAGTATTGCGTACTTCATTCCATCATCAATATGCGGGCCGCAACCTGCAGGTGGTGTGCAAAAAAGTTCCATCAGGCTTTAGTTTCAGCAGGATTGAACAAGCAGGTAATACAGTAGAAATTGTAAATGCACTAAAAGAAAAAGACAGGCTGGCAGGTTTTGACCTGCACCATGGTTCGCAGATGCGGTTAACTGTGGCAGAGCTGGGCGAAGGTGTATATGAATTTATATGGACACACCATCATATACTGATGGATGGGTGGTGTGCAAGCATCCTTATCAATGACTTTTACAGTATTTATCTGGCCATGGCAAACGCAACTGAACCGCAATTGCAGGCAGTAAAGCCATATGCAGATTATATCGGATGGTTGCGTAGCGCTAAGCAGCAGGGCAGTATGCAATACTGGCAGCAGCAGCTCCAGGGATACGGCCAGCAGGCATCATTGCCCTTTAAAACAAAAGGAGCCGAAACGCTTCCTGTAACGGCATTAAATACTGAAAAGGTGTTGCTGAATGAGACGGAAATGCAGCAGGTACGCAGTATATGCAAGGAATATGCAGTAACTGAAAATACGTTTATACAAAGCGCCTGGGCATATTTACTGAGCCGGTACAACAATACCAATGATGTGGTTTTTGGTTCAGTAGTATCGGGCCGCCCGGCAGAACTGGAAGGAGTGGAAGATATGATTGGCCTGTTTATTAATACAATACCCGTGAGGATACAGTATGATGACGGAACAACAATCGGTGGTCTCCTCCAATCAGTGCAGCAGCAGGCCATTGAGGCAATGCCGTATCACTATACAAGCTTACCTGATATACAGGCACAGCATATACTTAAAAATGGCCTGTTCGATCATGTGATTGTTTTTGAAAACTATGCTGTAAAGCAGGCTTTGGAAAACGATGAAGCAGGCACAGGTGGCATGAAGTTGTTGTCGCTGAATGCAGTAATACAGGAAAACTATGACTTTACAATAGTGGTAGTACCCGAAACAGAAACAGTTGAGATCAGCCTGAAATACAACCCGGCTTTGTACGACCCGTATTATATAAAAAATATGGCGGGTGCTTTAAAAAATGTGATGACCTATTTTGCAGACCAGGCTAATGAGCAATTATTAACTGTACCTCTTTTATCTTCATCTGAGTACAGTACCATTGTGGGTGAGTACAGTATCGGGGCTGTGCAGGAGTATGCAGAGAACGATGTGCTGTCGATGTTCAGCAGCAGTGTTGCCCGTTGTGGCGGCGGTGCTGCACTGCGCTATGGCGAAGATGAACTGAGTTATTCGGAGCTTGACAGGCTGAGCAACCAGCTGGCG
>JANMDL010000010.1:0-2046 GCA_031376295.1 Chitinophagales bacterium | reverse complement strand
CGCCAGCTGGTTGCTCAGCCTGTCAAGCTCCGAATAACTCAGTTCATCTTCGCCATAGCGCAGTGCAGCACCGCCGCCACAACGGGCAACACTGCTGCTGAACATCGACAGCACATCGTTCTCTGCATACTCCTGCACAGCGCCAATACTGTACTCATCCATAATGGTACTGTACTCAGCAGGAGATAAAAGTGGTACAGTATTTACCGGCACATCACTGTTGGCAATAAGCTGCTTCAGCAGGTTTTTATAGTGATTGACCAGCTGTACCACCTGCTGCCTGTTATAAATGCCTGTTTTAAATTCAGCAGTTATCCTGATGCCTTCGGCCACCTCATCAAAATTGAAAATAAGATCAAACTTACAGTCATGTGTGCCGAGGTATTCTATATGATCGGGGGCAGCATCCTGCGGCCACCCGCTTTCATGTGCATTGTCGCCGGTATTCTGCAGGTTTACAAATACATCAAACAGTACCGACCGGCTGGGATTACGCTGCAACTGCAGGCTTTCAACCAATTCATCAAAAGGGAATGCCTGGTAGGTGTATGCGTCTGCAACGGTTTTCTTTACAGATGCGAGTAATTGCCTGAATCCTTCGCTGCCATCCACCTGGTTACGCAGGCAAAGTGTATTAATATAAAAACCTATCTGGTCGTGAAGGCTGCTGTCATCCCTGCCTGCAACAGGTGTGCCGGTAATAAAATCATTTTTACCCGTGTAGCGGTGAAACAGTACATTCAATGAGGCAATCAGGCCGGAAAACAAGGTACAACCTTCCTCGCCGCAAAGTTTTCTCAATCCATTTACAGTTTCTTTGGGAATAAGCGCCGCAAGCACTTCGCCATCCATGCCCAGCACTGCGGGCCGCACAATACTGGCAAATAAATCAAGCACGGGTAATTCTCCGCTGAACCTGCTCTTCCAGTATTCTTTGCTCTTATTCATCCTGTCGGCGCCAAGCTCTGCCTGCTGCCATACTGCATAATCCTTATACTGAATTGACAGTGGTGCAAGATCTGCTGCAGCTGCTGCTTTTGCCGCATGATAAAATGCAAACACATCTTTAGCCAGCACATTCATTGACCAGGCATCACTGATAATATGATGCATATTGTAGTACAGCATTGCTTTCCCTTCTGCTGCCCTGAATAATGCCACCCGGAACAACGGGCCGTTTGCAATATCAAATGGCTGCTGGCTGTCGTCTTTTATAAACTGCTGTATTGCTTCTCCCGAATCATATTTTGCTTCATTGCGGAGATCTACCAGTTTAAAATCGATATCACCTGTATCAAGTATCCACTGTCTTACAGTACCGTATTCATCTTCCCTGAAAACAGTTCTCAGTATTTCGTGCCTGCCGATTGTTTGCTGCAGCGCTTTTTCAAATATGCTCACATCTATCTCTTCTTCAATCAAAGCAGACGTCCACATATTAAATGCTGCTGAATTATCCTGTACCTGGGCAGAAAGCCATAACCGCATCTGGGCTGATGAAAGCGGGTAAGAAGATGCCGCTTCCGCAGCAGTAATTACCAATATATCGCTGGTGCCTGGTGTGAGGCTTTTAAGGTAATCAATAACTTCCTGTTTGCGGAGTTTTATTTCTGCTACAATGTCTTTTGTTAATGTACCCCTGGCTGCTTCTATATCCAGGTTCTGGCTGGCATTCAGCCGCAGTGAGATATTTTTTTCCCTTAGTAATTCTAAGAAATCACTTACCTGATTGTGTGACATATATTTTTTTATTTGAAGAATGATAAAAAAGTAAACTGTGATGCGGTGTAGCGGGCTTATATCTCCATTTTTTCCATCCCGGCTTCACTGGTTTCAAATGCAGGTTTTTCATTCAGCCATGCAGTATGTTTTATGAGCCTTGATAGTCCGTCAATCGTTGGGTCCTCAAAGAGTTTTTGCACGCCAACTGTAATGCCATACTCTTTACTGATTGCCGCAAGTATTTTTATTGCCTTGATGCTGTGGCCACCCAGTTCAAAAAAGTTGTCACATATGCCTATCGGACGCTGTATGCGCAACACTTCC
>JANMDL010000929.1:0-6028 GCA_031376295.1 Chitinophagales bacterium | reverse complement strand
ATTTATTTACATTTTCAATATACCAGTGCATGCTTTCCAGCGTAATCGGAAAACTGAAAAGCGAACCTGACCAGTTCATCAGCAACTCGTCATCATTCAACCAGTTAATTAATTGCTCAAAATCTTTGCGTTCAAAATATTCTAATACAATCATATTTTTTCTGTTGCCTTTTCTTGGCTCAATTGGTAATAAATCTGCACGAAAGTAACTGGTTCGGCGAAATAAACAGCATAAGGGGCTTAATCCGTTCATAAAATTGGTATTGAGAGAGTAGTGCTGCATAACAGGATTACTTACCTTTGCGGCCTAAACGATTATTGTACATGAAAGAAGTATATATTATTTCGGCGGTGCGTACGCCCATCGGCAGTTTTGGCGGGTCATTAAAAGATATTTCAGCTACACAACTGGGGGCAGCAGCCATAAAAGGTGCTTTGCAAAAAGCAGGTATAGCGCCTGAGTTGGTGCAGGATGTACTGATGGGCAGTGTAATACAGGCCAATCTTGGGCAGGCGCCTGCCAGGCAGGCCGCAAAGTTTGCAGGATTGCCCAATGAGGTAAATTGTACTACGGTAAACAAAGTATGCGCCAGTGGTATGAAAGCCATTGCGCAGGCAGCGCAGAGCATTTTGCTGGGTGATGCTGATATTGTGGTGGCTGGGGGTATGGAAAGTATGAGCAATGTGCCTTTTTATACCGACAGTATGCGCTGGGGTAATAAATATGGCAATGCCACTTTAATTGATGGGCTGGCAAAAGATGGCCTTACGGATGTGTATGATGGTAAGGCCATGGGCAATGCTGCTGATATGTGCGCTGCTACCTGTGGTGTTACCCGGGAGGAGCAGGATGCATTTGCTGTGGAAAGCTACAAGCGCAGCCAGGCAGCCTGGGAGGCAGGTAAGTTTGCCAATGAAATTGTGCCGGTGGAAATTCCGCAGCGCAAGGGCGACCCGGTGCTTATTGCAAAGGATGAAGAACCCTGGAATGTTAAATTTGAAAAGATACCCGACCTGCGGCCAGCATTTGCAAAGGATGGTACCGTTACGGCTGCCAATGCCAGTACCATGAATGACGGAGCAGCAGCACTTGTACTGATGAGCAAAGAAAAAGCGGATGAACTGGGGCTTAAACCTATTGCCAGGGTATTGGCTTATGCCGATGCGGAACAGGCTCCTGAGTGGTTTACTACCTCACCTGCACTTGCTGTACCCAAGGCTGTGGCCAAAGCAGGATTAACGATGGAGGATATCAGCTTTTGGGAACTGAATGAAGCTTTTGCTGTAGTGGGTATAGAAAACAGCAGGCGGATGAAACTTGATCCTGCCAAAGTGAATGTACACGGCGGCGCAGTATCTATCGGTCACCCGCTGGGTTGCAGTGGCGCCAGGATAATTGTTACTCTGATAAATGTGCTGAAGGCAAATAATGCACGGTACGGTGCTGCAGGTATCTGCAATGGTGGCGGTGGTGCAAGTGCCATGGTGATAGAAAATGTTGACTGATAGTACCTTAACTGAATGTAATGTAAAAACCCCGCCAAAGCGGGGTTTTTAGTATAAAAAAGTTTGTAATCTCTTATTTATGGCTTACCGGAATCATTGGGGTTATTACCAGTAGCCGGCAATGGAGCTGGTGTTTGGCCTTTGCCCGGAGAAACAGGTGCATCTTTTATCAACTGTTCATTTTTAATTTCAACACCTCCTGTTTTTGGGATAAACATTGGCGACAACAGGCAAAGTATACCCACAATGGCTGCAAACAACCAGGTGCCTTTTTCCAGTATATCTGTGGTTTGCTTAACGCCCATCAACTGATTGCCAATACCGCCAAAACTGCTGGAAAGACCACCGCCTTTAGGATTTTGAACCAATACAATCAAACCCAGTATCACCGAAGCAAGAATCACTAAAATTCCAAATATTATTAACATTGCTTTTACTTTAAATTTTCGATTTTGGCTGCAAAGTAAGCACTTTTAGGGGGATTGAGCAAACTTAATTTTTGATAAATTATAATGGCTTTCTTAATATTTCCCTGCTGGGCATATACCAGCGCCATGGCTTCTGTTACTACTTCTCCTTCCTTATTACTTTTTTCTGCTATGTATTGAATGGCAGGGTCACTGGCTGGCAGCACAGGCTCTTCTGCTGTTTGGGCCTGTGTTTTCTTCATTGATTTAAGCCATTCTGTAAAGCTTTTCAGTTGTTTGCCCAGTTTATCGCCGGGTTGCATGTCTTCGCCCAGTTTTATACCCTGTGAGGCAAAGTAATCTACTGCATACAATGGCTCAAACAATAATTCACTATCATGTTTACCGGGGCCGGGTATGGGTAATGGCCTGTTCAATGGTTCAGCCGTTTTTTCTATTTCTGCGGGGGCTTGAATGTTGTTTTCAATGATGTTGCCGGCTGGCTGTATTTCCTCCATTTCGGGTGCAGCCATCATGGTTTCATCAGGAATTGTTGCTACAGCAGGGGCAATGATGTTGTTTTCCTGCGCTGCAACCGGTTCATCTGCTGGTAATACAGCAGTATGGGGTAAAACTATGGCAGCTTCTTTAACCTGGTTGTGCAATTGATAATTCAGCCAGCCTGCATTGTTAAACAGCAGGGTAGTGGTGGCTGCTCTTTGTGCATAAACAGCTTCGGCAACCGGGGTATTTTGCAAAAGGCAAAAATGTGCAGGGGTAAAATAAGGGTGTTCTTTTACCAATTGTAAAAGATATTGCTCTCTTTCTGCTTTTGATGAAAATTTAGATAATAAATCGCCCAGCATATAACCAAATGAGTTTAAGCCTCAAAGTTACCGGATTACTGGTAAACAATATTTGTTTTTTGATGCCGGCAGATGGTTTAATCTTCCTTTAGCAGCACACCCGATGCCACAATGTTATCTGCAATAAATTGGGTTAATTGCTGAATTGAGCCAGTGTGGGTGCTATCGGCAAACACACTTTTGTACACCCTTTTTGTTTGCACTTCCATATTTATTGGTTGCGGCATATTTGACCAGCGGATTGAGTCTTTAATGTTGCCTTCCTTATCAATGTATATATCTATTTTAAGATGGTTTGCCACACTATGCTGGTTTACTGCAAGATAGTGCCTTACTTTTTCCGGGTCAGCTTTGCCGCCATTTTCAAAATAAGGGGCAAGCGTATTTTTAGTTTCAATTACAATCAAATCTTTTACCTCGTCAGCATTAATAAGTTTTATTTTATGTTGCTTAAAAGCCATTTTAAACCATAATTGAAGGTCTTTTTTTAAATGATTAGAATCAGTTAATTCTATATACACCGCTAAGTATTTCCCCGGGGAACTATTGATTTTTGGCACAGTAAACCCCATAAAAAAATATGTACATACAATAAGCGTACTTAACAGCCTCTGATTTTTCATAGCTTGTATTTTGTGATGATTATCTTTATCTTTTAATCAGCAAATAACCAGCAAACGCCGAATATTGCATCGCACACAATTGTACATTCCCAATAATTATCTCCACAGCATACAGCGCAGCCAAACATGCATGAAAGCCAAATACTAAAACATTCTCCTACTTGGTATTAAATGATAATCCAATATAAATACAAGCTTTTCTTAATAATTTATCTAAATATTTTCAATTCTCTTTTTGATAAAGCCACTACCAGTTGGAGAATATTTTATTGAAAATTTCGTCGGTGATGTTTTTGATGATCTCTGTATTGAGCGAACTTTCTGCCTGTTGCAGGCCCTGTGTTGCGGGAAAATCAAAAGTGCGCTGCAGGTCAGTTTCAAAATTCTTCTTCGGGTCAATGCTGTTTTTAAACACTAAATGAAAAGATACATTGAGCCTGTTGGTACCCGCATTGCCACCGGCGATACCGGAGGTGGTTACGTAATAATCGGATACGTTTCCGCTGATATCATAATGTGCATCATCGTCGTTTGTCTGCCGCAGGCGGGTGGTGCTGATGATTTTTTGCTTGAGCTTTTCCGTCAACTGCGGGCTTAATTGCGGATTTACATAGCGGGCCTTATTCTCCAGGTAATTAACCCTGAAAGTTTTTACCAGCGGGTCAATAGGTGCCGTATCCTTAAAAGAATATTTGCAAGTGGAAAATATCCCCGTAAATGCAATGAGTAATATGATGATATTTTTTTTCATTTTTTTTGTCACTGATTATTGGAATTACACCAATTACACGAATTCTGGATACAGCTAACACGAATTTGGCTGATTACACCGATTACACTAATTCTTAATTTTTAATTCTTCATTCTTAATTAATTACTCCTCAATATCATATTCTTTCAGCTTCCTGTACAATGTTCTTTCGCTGATGCCAAGGTCGGATGATGCATCCTTACGTTTACCCTTATGCTTTTTCAATGCTTTGATGATCAGTTCTTTTTCTTTGTCCATAATGCTCAGCGATTCTTCTACATCTTCATGCTGGTGAATCTCGTTGTTGCCATTATGGCTGAACAGTACAGAGGAGGATGCCGGCGTCATGCTGCTGCCCTGCAATGGTGCCTGGTTGTGGCTGTAATCCTGCAGTACTGCCTCCTGCGAAAAAGAAGGAGCTACATGCATGGAGCCGGGATTCTGCAGCATATCATAAAACATCTTCTTCAGCTCTGTTACATCTTTTTTCATGTCAAAGAAAAGCTTGTACAGTATTTCCCTTTCGTTGGCAAACTCAGCCTGGCTTACATGGCCAATGCCTCCGGCCAGTACCGGCAGCCTGTTGAAATTATTATCCGGTAAAAACTGCTGCAAATCGGCCGCTGAAATCATTTTTTCTTTCGACAGTACCGATATCTGCTCTGCAATATTCTTCAATTCTCTCACATTTCCCTGCCAGCCGTAATTCATTAACAAAGTTTTAGCGGCTTCGTCTAAATGTACAGGGGTGGTTTTGTACCTGTCAGCAAAATCAACGGCAAATTTTCTGAACAGCAGGGGGATATCATCCTTACGGTCACGCAGCGAGGGAACCCTGATGGGTACCGTATTAAGCCTGTAATAGAGATCTTCCCTGAAGCGGCCCTTCTGGGTAAACTCTAAAAGGTCTTTATTAGTGGCGGCAATTACCCTTACGTCTGTTTTCTGCACTTTGGAGGAACCGACCCTGATGTATTCACCGGCTTCCAGCACCCGCAGCAGGCGGGCCTGTGTACCCAGGGGCATTTCACCTATTTCATCCAGAAAAATAGTGCCGCCATTCACGGTTTCAAAATAGCCCTTGCGGCTGTCGACAGCACCGGTGAAGGAACCTTTTTCGTGGCCAAACAATTCTGAGTCAATAGTTCCTTCTGGTATGGCGCCGCAGTTTACCGCAATAAAGGGGTTGTGCTTGCGTGATGAAAGCGCATGTATGATCTGTGAAAAAACTTCCTTACCCACGCCGCTTTCGCCCACTATCAGCACACTCAGGTCGGTATTGGCCACCTGTACGGCCACATTTAAACCATGATTGAGTGCCGGTGAATTGCCGATGATGCCAAACCTGTTTTTTATACTTTGTAAATCCATTGTTTATTCTTTATTGCTTTCCCTTACGTCGTTGTTTTCTATCAGTGCATAGGCGATAAAACAGCCTGCGGCGGCGATGCCAAGGCCTGTAAAGTTGTTCGCCCCGGTAGTGTCAATACCTTTCATCAGAACACAGCCGAAAATGACTCCTGTAAAAAGGATCAAATGCTTTACTGCTATGCTAAACCTGAAACGTCTCATTATTTTTTTAGTGATTAAAATTCAATTTCAAGCCGTTTAAATTCTGTCATCCCTTCGGGGTTTTGTGCCTCATTTTATTTGTTACTATAATCACATCATCCCTTCGGGATTGCCAGGCTTCTTATTCATAAATTAAGTGACCATTTCGCCCAGCAGGGTAGCGCTGGTACATTCATTTACTTTCACCATTACATAATCACCTTTTTTAAGGTTGTTACCTGCTTTGGGAAATATCACCACTTTATTCTGATCAGTTCTGCCTGCCCAATGTTCGCTGCTTTTTTTGCTGTCGCCTTCAATCAG
>JANMDL010000901.1:0-4869 GCA_031376295.1 Chitinophagales bacterium | reverse complement strand
AATAATTTCGCGATATTATAATTTGTCAAAGAGCTTGCATTTAGTTCATTATCACTAAAAGAAACGGCTAACGCTTGATGATAATAATCCAAAGCCCGCTGCGTTTCCCCTTTTTTGGCATAAATCTCTCCGAGGTTGTTTAAATTATAAGGGTTTAAAGATGGTAAGCATTTTGTATTCATTTTTTTAAAATCATCCTGTTGGTCATTCAGGCTTTCCGCTTCCCGCCGGGTAATGGCAAACCCTTTTTCTGCCAGGTCAATGGCGGGCTGTACCAGTTGGCGAAAGGGCAGCTTTGCATATTTCATGCTGGCAAACAGCCCTGCTATGGTGCCTGGTACTCCTGCAGCCAGGTGCCCATCCTGCGAAAGGTTCATCTGTGGGTTACCATTCGCATCTAAGTACATGTCCCTGCTGGCGGCAGCGGGCGCTTTTTCCCGGTAATCCAGTGCTACAGTTTTGCCACTACTCATCACGGCCACCATAAAACCTCCGCCACCAATATTGCCTGCACCCGGATACACTACCGCAAGTACTAATTGTGTGGTAATGGCAGCATCTACCGCATTGCCGCCCTTTTTCAAAATATCCCTGCCGGCCATGCTGGCAAGCGGATGGGCCGATACTACAGCTCCATTGCGGCAGGTTACCTTTTTTTGGGTAACATAGTTCACAGCGTTTTGTGCTGCAATGGTTGCGCAGGCAAAAAAACAGGTCAGAAAAAGGATAATGGGCCTTGTATTGAGCATATTAACAATATTTATAAATTATTTTACAGTTAAATATAGATAGTTTATTAACTTTAAGCACTATCTGCAATTAAAAAAATACATTTATGAGAAAAAAGAACCTGCTTTTGTCAGCGTTGGTTACGCTGTTTTTATTAATTTCCTCCGTATTTGCACAGGCGCAAACAGGTACCATTAAGGGTACTGTAAAGGATATAAACGGTAATCCGCTTAACGGTGCCTCTGTTTCCATTGAAGGGCAGAGCAGGGGAACTACAACTGATGCTGCCGGTAATTATTCTTTAAAAGTTCCTGCCGGTACTTATACTGTACTGATTAGTTATGTGGGGCAGGCTCCTCAAAAAAATACGGTTACCGTTGTAGCAGGCGGCACCACTGAAAGCAATTTCAGTATGACGCAAATGGCCGATTTGGGCGCTATACAGGTAGTCGGCTCCAGGAGCAGGCTGCCAAGAACGGTTATTTCAACCCCGGTTCCTGTAGACATTATTAGTGCTAAAGAGGTAAAAGCCTTTGCGCAAACAGATGTTACCCAGGCGCTTACTTATGCTGCGCCCTCATTTCAATCGGCAAGGCAAACTGTGAGTGACGGTACCGACCATATTGATCCTGCTGGTTTGCGTGGCCTTGGCCCCGACCAGACATTGGTATTGCTCAATGGTAAAAGAAGGCACAACACAGCATTGGTAAACATTAATGGTACTGTGGGCAGAGGCTCGGTTGGTACTGATATGAATGCCATACCACTTGCAGCTATTGACCGCATTGAAGTACTGCGTGATGGAGCTGCTGCACAATATGGCTCGGATGCCATTGCGGGGGTAATAAATGTGGTATTGAAAAGAAATTACAAAGGTGCCAATGTTTCTGTAATGGCTGGTGAAAATGTAACCAATATGCCTTACGGCGGCGGCGAAAGAATAAATGATGGACGTACCACACAGATTGATTTCAATGCAGGTACAGGTGGCAAAAGAGGTTTTATAAATATTGGCGGACAGTGGTTAGTAAGAGACAGGAGCAACAGGAGCGGGGCTGATAACATTCCGCTGGTGTATGTTGGTAATGGGGGTGCATTTCCCAATACACAGGCTGGTGTAGATCCTACTGATTACAGGCGCTTTTTGATAGATTATGACAAACAGTTTGCTGCTTCAAGGGGGTACAACCGCCGCAACCTGTATGCAGGTAACTCACAATCAAATAACCTGGGTGTATTTGTAAATGCCGGATTAAAGCTAAGTGAAAATACAGAAGCTTATGCAACATTGGGTTCTTCCCGCCGTACTGGTTTGGCTACCGGTTTCAGCCGAAACCCCAACTCAGTGGCGCAGCAACCGGTAAGAGCTGGTGGTAATAATGTTTATGCTGATGGGTTTCTGCCCGAAATTCATCCTACTATTAATGATGGCAGCCTTATACTGGGTGTTAAAACAAAATATAAGTCGTGGGAGATTGACCTGAGCAATACTCATGGCAGAAACAGCATTCTGTTCAGTATAGAAAATACCGGCAATGCCTCTTCGGCGGGAAACGATTTTCCACAAACAGTATTTAATGCAGGCAAACTTACATTTATTCAGAATACGGCTAATCTCGATATCAGCAGGAAATTTGACTTTAATGGTGGCAGCGACCTCAACCTTGCTTTTGGTGGTGAGTTACGCAACGAAAAATTTCAGATTAAAGAAGGAGAGGCTGATTCTTACAACAACGGTGGAAGAATTGGATCGGTTGGTTTAGTACCATCTTTCCCTGGCACTGTTGGCACTTCTTCCACATCTGGTACTGCAGTGGTTGCAGGTTCCGGCTCACAGGTTTTTCCTGGGTTTAAGCCTGAAGATGCCATCAATGCAAAGCGTGATGTTTATGCCGGATATCTTGATTTGGAATACAATATTGGCAAACTGCTGCTTGGTGTAGCTGGCCGTTTTGAATCGTACAAAGAAGCAAATGTAACTTATAACGGTACCGGCTTTAAGCTTACCGGCCGCTACGAAATAACAAAGAAAATGGCTGTACGTGGTTCAGTAAGCACCGGTTTCCGGGCACCATCGCTGCACCAGCGTTACTTCCAGAATACTTCAACCCAGTTTGTAGCCGGGCTTCCTTCCAACGCTTTAACAGCTAATAACGAAAATACTATTGTACGCAATGCGTTTGGTATAGATGAGTTAAAGCCTGAGAAGTCAACCAGCTTTACCTTAGGGTTTGTTGTAAAAACCGATAATGGCTTTACTGCAACAATAGATGGGTATATGATTAATATCAAAGACCGCATTGTACTGTCTACCCAGTTTACAAGGGGCAACAGTCTGGTGGCAGCCATATTAACAGCCAACAGCGTACCCGCTTCTATTAATGCATTACAATTCTGGACAAATGCGATTGATACAAAAACAAAGGGTGTAGATATTGTACTTACAAAGAATTTTCAGCTTGGTAAGGGTGGAGGAAGGGTTACATTAGCGGGTAACTTTAACGATAACAAAGTAGATGGCGGCATTAAAACAAACTCTGTTATTGATGATGCAGCCAACAACCCAAGCCGTACAGACCCCACCAAAAATCCTGCGAATGATTTAAGCATCGCATTATTTGACCGTGTGCAGAAAAGCAGGATAGAAAATGCACAGCCAAGAAATAAAGTAAGCCTTGCATTTAACTATTCTGTAAAAAAATTCGATTTCCTTGTGCGTGCTGTACGCTTTGGCGAAACAGTGCTGCTGAGTAATGTTGACCCAGCCGCTGTAAATGGTGCAGGTATTTACTGGAACGATGTGGCCCTGGGTGCCGACCAGACTTTTAAGGCTAAGGTTACTACAGACCTGGTTATATCGTATAAAGTATGTAACGGTGTTGGTGTTTCAGTGGGTGCTAATAACCTGTTTGATGTTTACCCCGATCAGTTGTTTATTGATTCACGTAACGATCCGCAGGCAGTGTATGCCAATCCCTTACAATCTTCATTGGGTACAAGCAAAACAAGCGGTGGGTACGCAGCAGGCCGTGATTTGAGCAACCGTGGCCGCTTCCTTTTTGGCAGCAACCAGTTTGGCAGCAATGGCCGCTTTCTGTTTGCCCGTGCCAATTTTGACCTGGGGCAGATGTTTAAATGTGTAACAAAGAAGTAAGTTTGTCATACGATTACAAAAAGCCCGGCAGGAATACTGCCGGGTTTTTTATTTATTCAAATTCTGACTACTTATTAAGAAAATTTTAACACCAGCATCGCAATAATAATTACGGCGTTGCAGTTTGATTTACGTCATTCAACTATCACACTAAAATCTTACTGTATGCGGTACATTCCAACTGTTCTGCTGTGCATTGCTGTTGCAGCATGTAATCAGCCAGGTAAAAAAAATGAAATTGCAACATCACCTTCCAATGAAAAGCAACCAGCTGAAAAAAGCGAACTTAGTACAACACTCAACCTGCAGCAATACCTTGAAGAACCTCCCCAGGTTTTTAGCATCAGAGGAAGCACCATCATCACAGCAAAGCATGGATTAAAACTGGAAGTAAAAAAGGAGGATTTTGAAACGGAGGGTGGCTTAGCTGTAACTGGCCCTGTTGAACTTACAGTAAAGGAACTGGTAACACCGCAACAGATGATTGCCAGCGATTGCCCCACCGTTTCGGATGGGCGTTTGCTGGAAACTGCCGGGTCTTACTTTATAGGCGCAAGTGGCAATGGCAGCAAGCTCCGCCTGAAGCCGGGCAAAAAAATGCGTATTGAATTTCCGAAACGGGGCGATAACATGGAACTGTTTTACGGGCAGCGCATGGCAGATGGGAGTATGAACTGGCAACCGGTGCAAAAAAAATTAAACGGCTCAACAACTATGGCAAAAGAATCAGAAGTTAAAAAAATAAATGATGAACGCATTAGTATTGAAGAACTGGATTCCGGTAATATACAAATCAGAAATGCTGCTTTGGGCGCAGCCGGAACAGGTAGATTTTTTACACCGGAAGCATGGTTAAAAGCCTACGAGGACACTATCACTGAAAGGCGCAGAGCTATTGTTCGAAAAAATTTCAAACAAATGACCCAGGAACAGTTGCGTAAACTGATGGGTGCACCATATAAAATTGCAAAAAAAGACCTTGTATG
>JANMDL010000878.1:0-3770 GCA_031376295.1 Chitinophagales bacterium | reverse complement strand
TTTGATACTTACATAAATGATTGCAATAAGCATGTGTTTGATACGGTAGTTGTAACGGCATATCAATTTCCGGGGTTAACCAGTTCTAAAGCGTTTCAATGTGATAATCAAAGCTATACAGTAACTGCCAGTGTAACAGGCGGAAGGGCCCCTTATATGTATGAAATATTTGGCAGTGTACCTGCTGCGCCCAGTATTGTTACTGCGCCACAGGCCAGTCCTGCTTTTACAATCAACAATGGAGCCAGCTACTCATTAATACGCTTGCGTGTAGTGGATGCCTGTGGAAATGCAAGTTTGTACGATGTAAATGTATTGCCGTTATCTAATTTTCTTGTTTTTACAGATTCACTTGAGTGCTTTAATCACAGCCTTACATTGCGTGTAGATTCTATTGCAAATGCCACCTATAACTGGTATAAAAGAATTGTTCCCAATGATAGTGTTCTTGTTGGTACAGGCCCTTCATATTATGTACCCAATTTAACCCCTTCAGATACGGGCAGGTATTTTTGTATAATTTCCATCAATAATAGTTGTGTTATAAAATTTGCTAATTACAAGGTGTCGGGCTGGTGCGGAACTGTGTTGCCTGTGCCTGTTACACTGCATGGAGAAAAAATGGATAATGCCAACAGGCTGTACTGGCGTGCTGATAACGCAAGCAGCAATGTGTATCATTTACAAAGAAGCACAAACAGCCTTTTTGGTTTTGAAACGATTAAAGTTGTAAATGATGCCGGGAATGGGGAGATTTTTTACAAAGACATTAACCCGCCGGTAAATGACAGTTATTACAGGTTGAAGATTGTTGGCAAAGATGGCGGTGTTGACTATAGTAATCTGGTATTGCTGAAGAAATCTGTTACCGGTATCAGCATTTATCCAAATCCTATTAATAGTGTATTATACATTTCGGTTAACAGTCCCCAATCTCAGAGTTTTTCAGTCAGTATTAATAACTTAGCGGGGCAGCTGCTGTTTACCAAAACTTATACCAATATACAGGACGCAGTATTAACTATCCCCCGTAAACCGGGTATGGGTAGTGGTATGTACCTGCTTACTATAAACTTTTTGCGTAGTAATGAAAAACAGGTATTTAAGTTAATGTACCGGTAATGGTCAAGGGATATAAGGCAGACTTATACAAGATGGATATTATGCCTTTGTAATTCTAAAGAATTTTTTCCGGATAACAATAGCAGGATTGGAAATGATAATCAGCGAATGCAGGGAAGAGATATCTATGTATAATATCTCAGCAATGTATATGTTGCCGCTTCCATCGTTTCCCCAAAACTTATAATACCATCCTGATGGCCGGCCATTACGAGGAGCCTGTGCGCCAAAAGATCATTTTCTTTCAGCAGCCTTTCTATTTCGTTTGCCATAGCCTGTGTGCCATAACCAATATCAGCTTTTGTAGTGGGTAAATGGTGCTTCAGTTTTCTCCACATTTCATTGTGATGAATATGTATAACGGCATTGGCAGCAGGAATGAGCTGGTAAATGGCTGCATGTGTCATTGACTCAGAAGATGCTTTGGCAGATCCGCTGCAATTAACAGTATTGGTGGCAATGATTGTTTCGGATACGAATGAAAGCTCTTTTTCAGTAAGTATGGCAATATGCCCTGTTTGTGTGCCGGAAATGATGAATTGATTGCCATCTGTCCTTGAACTGATATTACCATAACCCACTTTTTCTTTTTCATCATAACCAATCAGGCCAAGCCAGAATAATTCATTTCTTGTTTGCAGTAGTTCTGTACAGTTAATGCCGGCCGGCAGTTCGCCCTGCTGCCAGTGGCAGTTAAATTTAATTACACCTTCATCCATCATGTCGGTATAATTTTTTCAACCCTTCTTCACTGGCTGCTGCAATACCTTTTTCGGTAATGATGCCGGTAATAAGCCTTGCCGGTGTTACATCAAATCCATAATTACAGGCAGGTGTATCTGCCGGGCAGATTAATACTTCTTTTATTTCTCCATCATGCAGTCCGCTTATGTATTTCACCTCGTTTTCATTCCGTTGCTCTACCGGTATTTGTGCAACGCCATTATGTATGCTCCAGTCAATGGTAGATTGTGGCAGCGCTGCATAAAAAGAGATATTATTGTCTTTAGCAGCCAGTGCTTTCAGGTAGGTGCCAATTTTATTAGCCAGGTCTCCATTTGCCGAAACCCTGTCTGCACCCGTAATCACCATATCCACCATGCCATGCTGCATCAGGTGGCCGCCGGTGTTGTCGGTAATAAGTGTGTGGGCAATGCCTTGCTGCCCCAATTCAAAGGCTGTAAGGTTAGCGCCCTGGTTTCGGGGCCTCGTTTCATCCACCCACACATGTATGGGTATGCCTGCCTGCTGCGCATGATACATGGGCGATGTGGCCGTGCCCCAATCTACACAGGCAAGCCAGCCCGCATTGCAATGGGTAAGGATATTTACGGTATCGCCATTTTTTTTATTGCTCAGTTGCCTGATGATGTCAAGCCCGTGAACGCCGATCATGCGGCACATCTCTATATCATCTTTTTTAATGCGGTTGGCACATGCAAGCGCCAGCATACGTTTTTCATCAGCCGCAACAGTACCGGTCGTACTTGCCATTACCTGCTGCAAAGCCCATTTAAGATTAACCGCAGTAGGTCGTGTGCCTTCCAGCCGCTGGTAGCAGTGCTGCACATATGTATCAAAATTATTATTATCGGCCTCCAGCATAGCCAGGTATAGGCCATAAGCAGCTGTTACGCCTATCAGCGGCGCACCTCTCACCATCATTGTTTCAATGGCTATGGCCGCTTCTTCGCTGGTTTTTATTGCTGCAATTATCAGCTCATGCGGCAGCCTGCGCTGGTCTATCACAAAAAAAGAAGCTGCATCTTTTTCATTCAGCCAGATTGTTTGGTATGGTTGGTTGTGTATCAGCATATTTGTATAAGGCAAATCTACAAATTAAAACCCTAAATCATTTTCGGCTGGTACATAATGCGGTATGGTTCAGCTGTGTTATTACAATTAATAGTATTACTTTAACAGGTAAATAAAATGATTGCATTGACAGAACCAGCAAAAAATTGTATCGGCCTTTTCATCAATCCTCTTGCAGGAAAAGGCAAAGCCATAAAAATTGCCGCAGCAGTAAAACAAAGGCTGCAGGCTGAAAGCATGCATTTCACCACTTTTGATGAATGGCCGGTTAATTTCCCTGCTGTAACCGAAGCTTGGATAATTGGCGGGGACGGCACCCTGAATTATTTCATCAATTTTTACAAAGAAATTACGGCTCCTCTGGCGATATTTAAAGGTGGAACGGGTAATGATTTTGCCTGGAAATTGTATAGTAACAGTACCCTGCAGGATCAGCTTGATAAAGTATTGTCAGTAACGGCAAAGCGGGTGGATGCGGGCCTTTGCAATGGCAAGTTTTACCTTAACAGCGTTGGTGTAGGATTTGACGGGGAAGTATTGCAATCCATGGGCAGTATCAGGTTTATGGGGGGACATTTTGGCTATTTGTGGGTGGTTATTAAAAAGATATTCAGTTTCCGGGAGTATAATTTTACAATAAAACTTGCGCAGGAAACACTACAGGATAAGTACCTCATTGTTGCAGTGAACAATTCAAGCCGCACTGGTGGTGGCTTTATGGTATCTCCTAAGGCAAGTGTATCAGATGGGTTACTGGATATGATTTTGTGTAAGAAATTGGGTATCCTCAAAAGGCTGAAAGTACTGCCTGTGATAGAGAAAGGGAAGCACCT
>JANMDL010000866.1:0-1869 GCA_031376295.1 Chitinophagales bacterium | reverse complement strand
CAACATCGCAGGCGATTACGAAGGCCGTGCCTGGGTGAGCACGCTGGGGCAATTGGCCGGTTCATTTTTCCGCCCTTGGCTCGACATTCCGCCGACGCAGGGACTGTGCTACCTGCGCTTCGGTTGCAACTTTCTGTTCCGCGACGGCAAGATCGCCAAAGTCCATATCTTGTTAGACATCCTCGATTTGCTGCGGCAGGCGGACTTGTACCCGCTGCGACGCATGCCGGGCTCCGCCGAACAATGGCCGGCGCCACCCGCCTGCACCGGCATCAGCGATGCGAGCCACGACGGCGATCAAGGCGCGAACGCGCTGGCGATCGTGCGCACGATGCAGCTCGGATTGCGCGCCATGGATCTGACAAACCTGAGCACCGCGGAATACAGCCCATTGTGGCATCCGACGATGAACTGGTATGGGCCCGCCGGCATCGGCTCAAGCCGCGCGAAGCGCGGCTTTCGCGAGTACCACGGCCGGCTGTTTCTGCAGGGCTTTCCGGATCGCAAGGCCTATGCACGCGACCACGAAGGTGCGCAGGACGGACCGGGCCACTACATTCGCATCGGCGACGGCAGGTTTGCGGTCACCAGCGGCTGGCCATCGCTGCATGCGACGCATCTCGGTGGCGGCTGGTGCGGGCTCGGCCCGTCGGGGCGCCGCGTCGACATGCGGGTGGCCGACTGGTATCGATTGTCCAGCGATGACTTGCTGATCGAAAACTGGGTGTTGATCGATATTCTGCATATCTGCCAGCAAATCGGCTTGGACATACTCGGCGAAATGCGCTTCTACGCGGACCGCACGCTGCGCCGCTGGCCGGACGCCTGACACCATGAATGATGACAGTGCTTATTTGGAAGGCACAACGGGACCGTTTCGCAACGTCGTCGATTACATACTCGGCATTACCCATGAAATCTGGGAGTCGCGTCAGGTCGAGCGGATTCGCGACTATTACGCGCGCAACTGTGTCGTGTACATGCCGGGTAACGTCCAACGCGGCGTCGACATCGTGGTGCGCAACACGTACGACAGTTTGGTCTCGTATCCCGATCGATTGCTTATTGCCGATGATGTCCTTTGGTCACGCAACGGCGCCGGGCACTTTTACAGTTCGCATCGCATCGCGAGTCACATGACCAATCTCGGCGCGAGCCCGTTCGGACCCGCAACCGGACGGCGGGTGCGCGTGTGTACGATCGCTGACTGTGTGGTCGAGGCGGGTGTCATCACGCTGGAATGGTTGATACGCGACAACTGGAGTCTGCTAACACAGCTCGGCTTCGACCCGCAAGTCATCGCAGCCAGGCACGCGGCGACGCCTCTCCCGGATGAATATCGTCGCTGGCTTGCGGCAGAGCGCGCACGCGTGCGGCAATCAAGCACCAACAAACAGGAAGCTGTCACGCGCTACGCCCACGCGCAGGCAGCCGAGTTCGCGCTGGCAAATTTGCGCGCCCGTTGGATCGACGACGACGACACGTTATTAACGGCGCAGTATGCGCCCTACGCAGTGTTACATGACTCAGCCCCTGTCGCATCGGGTAACGCGGCGATTCGCGCGCACGCTGCCGTGCTGCGGCGTGCCTTCAACGATGGTGCGCTAACAGTTGATCACATTTGTGTCGTGCCGCGTGATCCCGACACTACGGACGTCGCGGCCCGTTGGACGTTCGATGCGCGGCACGCGGGCGACCTGTGGGGCTTACCCGCCAGCGGCCGTTACGTGACTGTGCTCGGTATCACCCATTGGCATATGGTCGCAAATCGCATTGCGGCCGAATGGTCGATTTACGATCGCCTGGACGTGCTAACACAGTTGCTGCGCACCCCGACCTGAATCATTTGCCGGTTCCCCATGGGACGAC
>JANMDL010000824.1:0-25565 GCA_031376295.1 Chitinophagales bacterium | reverse complement strand
ATTACGATCAGTGAACTGCTTTTGAAATTCAAATGCGGAAAGAGTAGAAAACATAACCAATTTATTTAGCATAAAAATACTAAATATATTAGACTTTTCAAAGAACTGTTATAGCTTTGCGGCTAATCTTTATTAACCTTTTAATAAAATTACTCTGTTAAAGTATTCACTGATAAAAAAAGCCAATGAATTTCGAAAAAAAAATTTGTGACGATTTGATTTGTAAAGGGTATTCAATTGTCGAATTGAGTGATGATTTATATGATTCTGTTTTAGGTATTTTTTCGGAAGGAGAATCTTTTTTTTCTTTAACTGTTGAAGAAAAATGTAAATCGTCTTCTCCTAAACTGCTTGAAGGGTATAAATCGTTTGGGGCCGAATATTCTGATATTCCAGACAATCCTGATCTCAACGAATCGTTTTCAGTCTGGAAAAGAAATAGTAGTAGCAGATTAATTGCGGAATGGGCAGTAAATAATGCTTTACATAAATCAATGAGATTGGTATTTGCAGATTTTACTAATTTGGCGCACGGTGTGTTTGAAGGTTTGCGAATGCAAATAAATGAAAGCGGGGAAAGTGTTAAAGAATCTGATTTGGACTACTTGCAAATTAATTACTACGAGCCAGCCAAACAGAAAAGAGAGTTTCTTCAGCAAGTGCACGAAGACGGCCATTTATTGACTATTACTACGTCTACAAAACCAGGACTCGAAATAATGGTTAATGGGAAGTTTGAGCCAGTACAACTAAAAGAAAATGAAGTTATATTTATGCCAGGGAGCATTTTAACCTTATTGACGGGAGGGATTATCCAACCTTTATTCCATAGAGTTCGCTGCGATCATTCTGTTCAAGTTCGAAAATCTCTTATGTTCTTTGTAAACCTGTCTCTCGATCATCATCAAAATACATGGTTAAAAAATGAAACTAATCGTGGAGTTGATATTAGTAAAATAGCGCTTGAAAATTCGTCTCGTTTTGGATTGCCCAAATTTGACACAATTCCTAAGAATATCTAAACTATAGTAACATATAACGAAATGGAAAAAAATAGAGAAAAAATCCTTGTTATTGGTGGTTCTGGATTTGTTGGATTTACACTTATTCCTAGGCTTTTAGAAAACAGGAATGACGTCACAATTTTGAACCGAGGTAATAAGTTAATTAAAGGCACGAAACAGCTTATAGCCGACAGAACTGATTTATTTCAAGTTCAAAAAGTTGCTGAAGATTCTGATGAATTTGATGTTGTCATTGATACTTCGTCATATAATTACCAAAATACTGAAACAGCCTGGAATTGTTTTTCGAATAAAACAAAACATTGGATTCATTTAAGTAGTGCAGCAGTTTATAAGGAAACAGATGGGCGCTTTCCAAATGAGAAAGATGAAATAGGAGGGGCTAATGTTTGGGGACAATATGGGATAGAGAAGTCAGAGGCTGACCAATTTCTTATTAACCATTCTGCTGAGATACCTGTAACAATTATTCGCCCACCATATTTATATGGTCCTGGAAATGATAATGATCGTGAAACTTTTGTTTGGAGTAGAGCCCTACAAAATAGAAATGTTGTTGTTCCAAAAGACGGTTTAACCCCTGTTCAGTTTTTGCATGTCGAAGATTTAGTTGATATATTTATTTTGGCAATAAATAATAAGCCTAAGAGCCTTGCCGTATATAATGCTGCATCGGATGAACGCCCTACTTTACGTGAATGGGTTGATACTCTTTCTGAAATTGCCGGGGTAACAAATATTAGTGTTCTTGCAGGAGTTAATGCCAAAAACTACATTCCTCGACAGTTCTTTCCGTTTAGGGATTATCCGTGTTGTATCGAAACAAATTTAATAAAGAAAGAGCTTAAATGGATAGCTAAATATGGGGTTAAAGATGGGTTTCGACAAACATTTTCAAAGCAGCGTGTAGAAAACCTTAAAACAATTAAATTAAACACGATTATTGAAGACGAAATTTTAAATAATATCAAGCAAAACTAATTCCTTTAAACTGATTAATAATGACTCTTAACGAGAAAAATATCTTATCCCCATATATAAAAAAAGCTGAAGAGATGATATTGGTTTCTCATAATTGTAATGCTTCTCTAAAAGAGGAACTAAAAGAGAAACTTTTGTCAATAGGTTTGGATCAAGAAGCATTAGCAAAAGAAGCACGTAATAAAAGAGATGGAAGTGGTGAAGGTAGCCTTGTTATCAGAGCAAGTTTAGAGTTCTCTAATGTTTGTAAGCAAAAATGTGCTTTCTGTGGAATTACCGTATTAAATAAAGAGCTTAGTCGATATAGAATGACTGAGCATGAAATCTACTCTGTTATAGATAGTGTATCTTCCCAAGGTATACAAGAATTACATCTTGCATCAGGAGAAGATTGGGGCTTTAAAGCAAAGGCATTATCAAATGTAATTACCTATGCGATTGATAGGAAAATGAGTGTAACTCTTGTAACTAGTCAACGAAATATTGAGGATTACAAAATATGGAAAGATGCGGGAGCTGTTAGATATATTTTGAAAGTTGAAACAACAAATCAAACACTTTTTACTGACGCAAGAACTGGAACTTCGCTACTTACAAGAGTTGCTCATTTATTATTTTTAAGAGATATGGGATTTAAAATTGGGAGTGGGATAATTTGCGGGCTCCCTAATCAAAATCCCGATGACATTGTAAACGATATTTTATTTTTTAAAACACTTCAACCAGATATGGCAAGTGTCAGTCGCTTTTTGCCAAACTACCAGAGTCGTTATGCAAATTATCCAGAAGGGAGTTACGACCTCACTTTGAATTTTCTTTCTCTTCTTCGTATAGAACTTTCATCTAAGGGGTTGCGAATTCCAGCTGGAACTACTTTAGGTCGTAGACAAGTTGATGCAATCAATCATGGCGCAAATGTAATTTCACTTCATGTTACTCCAGAGGATTATGCAGATTTATACACTGCGGATATGATTAAAGAAAGAACACAAACAAGAATGAAGAAAATTTATGAACTAGCAGAAGAGGTAGGCATGCCGGTTCGGTTTCTTCAAAATTAATTTTCTGATTTATGAATTTCCTTATTAAGATTTTGGTTCTAAGCGCAGGTGATAGTGCAGGAATCAACTTTTGTAATTCTCTGAAATTATGTGAAGGAAAATATCACATCATTGGAACCGATACGAATATTTACCGACTACAATATGCAACTGCTGACGAGAAATTTCTCCTTCCTAGCACAGATAAAAAAGAATATTGGTCAGCTTTAAAATTACTCATTGATAAAATTAACCCCAATTTTATATACGCTGCAGATACAAATAAGGAACTTGAATTATTATCTGATAGGCGAGAGGAAATTCGTGCTCCGATTTTTTTACCTCCAAAAGATGCAGTAAATATTTACGAAAATAAATGGGAGTCTTATTTGTTTTTTAAAAATGCGGGTATAGTAGTTCCTGAAACAAGTTTAATAAATGAACCAAAGGATGTAGATAATGCGATTGGGAAGTTTGGGAATATATGGCTTCGTGCAATACGGGGAAGCGGCGGAAATGGTTCAATACAAATAAGTGATCCAACACTGGCTAAAGCTTGGGTTTCTAGGTATAATGGTTGGGGGAATTTTACGGCAGCAGTTGTTTTATCAAAACAAATGGCAACATGGAGTGGTATTTGGCAGAACGGAGAGCTTATTGTTTGTCAAGGACGTAAAAGGCTACATTGGGAATATGCTAACCTTTCTCCTTCTGGTGTTACTGGGATTACTGGAGCACAAAGTACCACAAGCGACGTAATCCTGAATAAAGTTGCTTTGGATGCAATTTTTTCGATCCCATTCAAGCCACATGGAATTGTTTCGGTCGATATGACTTATGATGATAATGGTATTCCTAACCCAACTGAAATACAAGCAAGTCGCTTTTATACTTCAATATATTTTTTAGCTAAAGCTGGTCTAAACCTACCAGATATATACGTTACCATAGCACTTACTGGAATTATACCAGATATTGAAAATCGGGTAAATCCTTTGCCAGAAGACTTAGTTTGGTTAAAAACGGTTGATTTTATACCAAAGCTAACTACGCTAGCGGAAATTTTAGAAAGTGAAAAAAGATTTACAATTGAGTAAAATGATATCTAATACGTTCAAAAAAAATAATATCAGTAATGATACAATTGTCAAGATGATGGCAACTGCTGGTTTTACTAGCAGGATTACTAATATCACAAAGATTTCTTCTGGTATGTTAAATGTTATTTATAAAATAGCAATGGAAGGTCTTAAACCTCTTGTTCTTAGAGTACGTCTCTTTAAACATACTGAATATGGACAAGAATTTGCAGCAGAAAGATTTGCATATTACCTTACACAAGACGCTAATATTAATATCCCAAAACTTTACTTTGTTTGTACAGATGACACAATATACGGTTATCCTTTTGCTGTTTTTGAATGCATAGAAGGACAAATGTTTGATGTAATACTTTCTGATCCCAATATTACTCAAGAGTATCGTTTTGATTTACTTAAACTATTGGCAAACTCTCTTAATGAAATTCATAAAGTGAAGGGGCCAGGATTTGGCACACTAACTTCAATTTGGTTTAGTAGTGAACAAAGAAGGGATTTTTGGAAAAAACTTTTCTATGCTGAGTACGAGAGATTATTGAAAATTGACAACTTTTTAGGAAACCTCTTTGGTAACGTCATAGAACGTTGGCTCGATTGTATTGTTAACTTACCTCCATACTTAAGTAACCCGAGACTAGTTCATGGTGATATTCATGGTCGAAACATTATTGTGACCGATAATAATCAAATATCACTCATTGATTGGGAGGCAAGTCGCTTTCGTATTGTTCCATATGATTTTGCACAAATCCGATATTTAAATTTACGAAATGATACAAAAGGATGGGATTTTTTCTTAGATTCATACATTCATACATGTAAAATAGATATTGATAAGAAACAATTAAAAGAAGCTATTGAAATATGTGAATCCTTTTGGCGATTGCGGATGGGTTTATTTCAACTTCAATTTCCTTCTACACAAGATAACTATTTCGGATATGCAAAGGATCATATTGCACAAATTGGAGACTTTATAAGAGAAAAGTATAAGTAGGATTTTGTTATACCAAAAAATAAAATAATGAATAGAAACTTACGCCCTAATTGTATTAGCGGAATTGAGGAAATAGTGTATTTATATGATGCTTTTTTAATTGACCAATGGGGTGTCATTCATAATGGCAAGTCTCTTTATTATGGAGCATTAGAGACATTGAAAGAATTAGCTAAGACAAAAAAGCCAGTAATAATTCTAACAAATTCAAGCAAAACAAAGGAGTTTAATATTAAGCGTTTCAAAAATCAATTTGGGATATCCTCAAATCTTTATACGGAAATTATTAGTTCAGCGGAGTTGCTAAAAGAATTAGTGATTAAAAGGGTAGGTTATCCTTGGGATAGTTTTGGTAAAAAAGTATTTATAGTAGCAGATGGTTCTGATGCTGATTTGATACAGGGGACTGATTTAGAATCGGTCTCAGAAATTGATGAAGCTGATATTGTTATGCTTCTTAGCATGCAGGAAAATCAAAATATAAATGACCACCAAAGCTGGATTATACCGGCAATTGAAAAAGGGCTTAGTATTGTTTGCCCTAGCGCTGATGAGCTTTCTGTTAGCCCTAATGGAGTGTTTCAAGGAATGGCATCTATAGTTACGGATTATAGGGAAAAAGGAGGGGTTGTTATTAATGTTGGTAAACCAGAAGCAACAATTTATGACTATTGTAGGTTATTAATTTCTAGTATCCAATCAAATCGTATACTTTCTGTTGGCGACCAGATTTATTCTGATGTTTATGGTGCTAAGAAACAAGGGTTTCATGCTGCACTAGTTGCAACTGGAGCTACACTAAAGAATTTTCCTTTATCTAAAACTATTGAAGATATTGCTAATGAAGCCTTTTCTCTAAGCAATCCAAAATCTTTAAGCCCAGATTGGATATTACCAAGTCTGCAATGGGGAAGATAATTAATTGTTACGATATTACTACTATGAGAATGAATTTTAAATAATATCAGGTTTAAAATATCCACTTTTTTTGTTAATTCACCTTATGAAAATCACCAGGATAGCTGGGTTACAATATTTATAAGAAAAAGGGGGCCGACGTATATATACTCAGCTTTTTGTTATTCCGCTTCTGTTCATGCTGATGAATAACGCCAAGCTGTAGTTGTTATCATCTCTTTAGTATTTATATTCAACAGAATTCCAGGGCTAGTGAGTCAATGAATAACAACAGACTGGAAAGTTTTGTACGAATTTTGAATTCCTGCCTTTTTTGCATCTCCTTTATCACAGTTCCTTGTACCTGTTAAGCAGCCTCGACTTCCATTTCAAGCTCAGATTCATCATCAGTCTGTGGCACCGGCTCCTACACCTTCGGATTCAAAATATACTCCACTGCCTGCTGTGCTTTGGATGCAGCCTTAATCAATATCTTGGTATCACCTTAAATACTGAAAGCCAGCCATTGATACACTTAAAAGATTTAGATTATATAAAAATATTTGTATCTTGTTACTATTGCCGCCTAAGAAAGTAGTTGTGATAGCCTTAAATGCCGATATTGCATATATTTTTTGAGTGTTTAAAAAGGAGATTTTCCTGTGGGGCGTATGGACGATTGAATGTAGTTTTACGATGTTAACAATTGTAATTGCGGCAACAAATATTTGGATACAATACAAAAGGAAATATAGAATGATCAATAGGTTACAAAAATGCATCAACTTTAGAGCATGTCCAACAATATCAATATTGTGCGTCATGTAAGAACGACCCTTAATTTCAAGTAGTAAAAAGTTGGTAAACGCCCTTTATGTATTTAACCAATTATTGCATCACTAAATTGAAGTAACTAAATGTCCAAAGAAGGTACAAGGAAATGCCCGGATTGTAATGGCGATGATTTCTATGCCTTATTTAGTGGTAAAGGGGATGGTAATTGTTCATATTGCCATGGAAAGGGTGAAGTATGGTCTATTGGAGAAGGACTCGAAGTATTCAGATTAGATATTGAAAAAGTTAAGACATGTAAAACTTGCTCAGGCACGGGGCAATGTCAAACATGTGGAGGGACAGGTTATCAATATTATGACCAAGACAATTATGAAAGTTCTGATAATTCATATAAAGAAGAAAAGAGTAACATTTCTTCAGGAGCGGATTTTTATTCATCATCAGATTATAAACAATACACTCAAAAGTCTAGCGGTGATTCTAGTTTGTCAGGTATAGTCGGGTTAATAATTTTTATAGTGGTTGGTGCTATTATTTTTGAGAATACATGTGGAAGTGATTCTAAGCGAATTAATCAAAAGGCAACGGTATCGACAATATGCCCTGACTGCAATGCCTCACGTATTTTAGAAATAAGCGAAAAGTGTTCATTCTGTAATGGGCGAGGCAATTTTGTATGTAAAGTTTGCAACGGCACTAAAAATTATGCTTGTGGCTCATGCCAAAGAGCCGGATTAATTAGATGCCATCAATGTGATGGAAATGTTAATCTAGGCTATATTGATTGTAGGCAATGTAATAAAAATGGTTATATATTTGATGATAATGATAATAAAATTGATTGCCCATCCTGTAAAGGTAAGAGGATACGTATATGTGTAAAATGTCAAGGATTTGGCTACCTCGATTGTCCAAGATGCAAAAGAAATGGTTATTGGGACTGTAATAACTGCAAAGGTGTAGGTAATCTTAAGTGTTCACATTGTTCAACAAGTGGGAAAATTTATTCTACTTATACTTGCGGGGCATGTACAGGGAATACTGTATTGATTAAATCCTCTGCCACTAATAAAGTAGCAATGGTGAAGTGCAATAATTGTGCGGGTGTGGGTTCTGTTGAAAGTAAAACAAAATGCAGAAAATGCGAAGGAAGAGGAAATTTTGTCTGTGTAGATTGCAATGCCATTGGAAAAGGTAGGTGTTCAAAATGTTGGGGTACAGGTACTGTTCTAGGCCCCAAAACAAATTGGGAAAATGCCCCTTGTCCTAGCTGTTCAGGCACGGGCAAATTCTACTGTAACTCATGTCGCGGTGAAGGACATTTTAATTGCAAGGTTTGTGAAGGGAATGGAGCTGTTTTAGCAACTGGTGTTTGTGAAGAATGTAACGGAAGTGGGCAAACATCAAGTTATAATTAATTTTCTTTAACTTGTTGTGTTCGAATAAGTTGTCTCCTCCTGAAATAGGTTATCTGCAAAGCAACCACAAATAGGAATTAAAAGTCGGATCATTCATGACGTAAATGCCCAAAAAAATATAAAAAACCCCCTGTAAAAACAGAAGGCTTTGTTTTTCTAACCCAATATCACCTTAATATCATTTCCCAATCAATAAAACATAGCCTGCCTGCATAATATCTTAAGCAGCCTCAACTTCCATTTCCAATTCCGGCTCATCATCAGTCTGCGGCATCGGCTCCTCCACTTTTGGATTAAGGATATACTCCACCGCCTGCTGAGCTCTTGATGCAGCCTTAATCAATATCTTGGTATCACCTTTAAATACTTCAAGCCAGCTTTCAATATAGGCCGCATTGTTTGCCATATCAGCAATGGGTAACCCGGCATATGATTTTAGGTAACAAGAACCAATCTCGGCTACCAATTCCTCCAAGGAATACATATCAGTACCAAACTTTGGATTCTCATAGATTTCCTTCCGGGAAAGCCTGCTTTGATGCCCAGTTGAATGTAATAACTCATGGAATAATGTACCATAGTAATCTTCACTTGTGGCAAAGGTCTTCATGCGGGGCATGTTGACGTAATCTTCAGATGGCATATAGAAGGCATTTGGCTTCTTGTGGACAATCTTCGGAGCATCTTTCATACCCTCAACGATAGCAGCGCATTCAAGGAGTGGTACTACCTCAGTATTCTCCTTGGGCAGAAAGGGAACCGGTATATCAGTACACTGGTCAATATTAAAGACCTTATAATACCGTAGCATTGATTTCCTTTCAATCTCTTTCTTTCCATTCCGATCAACTTCCTTGTCAATCATTTTGGTAAATACTACTAAGCTCCCTGTCTCACCTTTTTTAACTGAACCGCCAATGGTCTTTATCTGCTTCCAGGTCATAAACAGATTGTGAGGGTAGTCTAAGGAATTAAGGAGCATCATGTTAATCCCTCTGTAGGGACGTTTGGTAACTCCATTCATAGGTAAGCCTTTCTCGGTCCAGGGCTTTCGCCATGGAACAGTACCTTGTTCTAAAAGTTCAATGATGCGGTTGGTTACTACTTGGTACACATCAACCGGCTTTTTGTCTTGATTGTTCTCTGACATAACTAGAATTTTAAATTGTTATGGAATTAATTTATCCATACTCTAGCAAGGAGTGAAGTGGTGCATAAGAGAGGGCATGATGCAATAAAAAATAGAGACGATATTTATATCGCCCCTTTGTCTGCAAATGAGTAGTAGCCACCGGAACTGATAAGCAAATGGTCAAGTAACACAATATCCAACAGTTTCCCAGCTTGCCGGAACCGTTCCGTCAGTTGCTTGTCAGCAAAGCTTGGCTTGAGGCTCCCACTCGGGTGATTGTGGCAGATAATAATGCCGCAGGCACAGAGTTTCAGGGCAGTTGCATACACAAGCCTTAAATCGGTACAGGTACTGGTAATACCGCCAATGGAGAACGCACAGATACCAAGCACCTTGTTCCCATTATTTAGAAAGAGTACTTTGAACTCCTCCATCAAGTCAATGGTATGTTCATTCCACGACCTTTGAAAAACTTGGTAGGCATCATAGGCAGTTACCACTTTTGGCCTATCCTTTGGCTTTACTTTAGATTTGTACTGGATAGAAAGTTCCGCTACATGTAACCCTTTGATTATTTCATCAATCATGGCCGTTAAAGTTTTGTGAATGAATTTGTTTAGAATAAGTGTAGCGGGAATTGAAAGGGAACATAAGAGAGGGAATACAGGAAAACAAAAACAGGGCGTTACCCCTGTTTCATTTGTAGTTCTCTTATCCTTCATCCCCCTTTTGCAAGTAGAGAGTTGCAGCCGCAACAGCTTCAAACATCTTGTAGTAATACTTGTTTTTGCTCCGCCGTTCAATCTTGGCATAAAACCCAAGCTCTGGATAGAGCGTAGTCAGTACTTCCATCAACAGGTTTCTCGTCAACCGTTCTTCATTGCCAATCAAATACTGGAGCTCAGCCAACCGGCACATGGTGTAAGGAATATTGAGTGTCCCAAAATGCGCCACAATCTCAGGCCACAGTTCTTCCGATGGCCGGGCATTGACATAGATAGGGGGTATTGACAAAACAATATGGCTTATGTTATAATTTTTCACAGCGGAGGTAAGGCTGGCAAGTATGGTTTCCATCTTTGCCGATGACCACTTTTCTTTATAGAACTTCACCGAGTAATCTATAAGAGTAGTAGATTCCAGTACTGCCAGTCCAACCATCCGTGTACTAAAACTAATCCCGAGTATTCTTTTGCTCATAGTACGCTACCAAATAGGTAAAGAGTGCCCCCCTCGTCTTTTTTATTTTCTCATCCGGAACTGAGAGCACCCGTTCTAATAATTTCCGCAAATCTTCTTCCTCGTAAATGTGCGCAAAATGCCGGTACAAGGGAATAGATGCTTTATCATCCAGCGCTTCTGCTATTTCATACGCCAGCCTGATTTCCTGCGGCGCATAATCTTCTTTGTTCATATTTTTAAAGAATCGTAATAATACAGTCCTTAGCGACACGGTCGCTCTATCGTACGTTTATATATATATTCGCTTACGCTCGTTATAAAGAGTGAAAAAATCTTCATTTTTCCCCAGAGCTATACACAGACAGGGCGACCTCTAAAGGACATTAGTTCTAAAGGACATTCATCATGTCCTTTAGAAAGTGGATGCATTGCTGCATCCTTTTTTGTTATGTATCCATGTGAGTAGTACTCATTGCTTATCGGAACCGACATATTCCATTTACAAAGTGTACACGGAGTTATGATGGAGCATAAGAGAGGGCATAATGCCAAAGTTAATAACCCCTGTCTTCTCCTCTCTTATGCAATGCCTTTGTTCCTCCTATTATGACTGTATGAAAATATCGGAGCAACAACTGGATACACATATCGCATTATACAAACAAGAGTATGGAATAGTACTGGATAGAGTTACGGCATTGTCAGATTTAACAAAGCTGTTGACTTTGGTTGCTATACTTATCTTTCCGGAGCATGTGTATAAGAGTATTGTAGTCCCTGATGAAGGAGAATATAATAGATATGCAACACAAGAAGAGTATGACACGCACGTAAAAAAGAACAGCGGAGGCTCTTCTATAACAATACAATAATCCCTTTTTTTACCAGGTTTATTTTAAACCAATATGAATAAAAAAAACTTCACAAAATACTATGTCTATTTACGGAAATCCTCAGAAGGAGAAGACCGGCAAATTCAGTCAATAGAAAGACAGGCAGACGAAATACACAAGCTGATTACAGGCAGCGGGTTATTTATTGCGGGAACATTTCAGGAATGCCGTTCAGCAATGACCCCCAATAACCGTCCGGAATTTCTGAAAATGATTAAAGGGATAAAAGCTGGAAAAGCAAACGGCATAATTTGCTGGCATATCAACAGGTTGTCCCGGAATCCACTCGAAAGCGGGATAGTTCAGCAATTGTTGGAAGACGGGAAAATTCAATCAATCATTACCAAAGACAGGGAGTATTGTGCAGCGGATAACGCAATAATATTTTCTGTTGAGAGCAGTCTTGCAACTCAGTACAGTAAGGACTTAGGAAAAATGGTGAAAAGCGGAATGGAGAAGAAAGTCAGTATGGGAATTGCACCAACAAAGGCACCAATTGGATATTTAAATACAAAAATGGCGGAGCATGGTTCAAACTTTATCATCAAAGATCCCGAAAGGTTTGAAACAGTCCGGCGCATCTGGGACATGATGCTCACAGGAGCTTACACTCCCTCTGCCATTCTTGAAATTGTAAACAAAGGAATTGGACTAAAAAAACCACTTGGAGGCAAAAAGGGCAACATGCCCCTGGCAAGAAGTGCTATATATAAATTACTCACCAACCCTTTTTATACTGGATTGTTTTTATACAATGGACAATTGTATAAAGGCAAACATGAGGCAATGATTACTACAGATGAATTTGATAAAGTACAAACTTTACTGGGCAAAAAAGGTAAACCACGAAGAAAGGATATTTTTTTCAGCTTTACAGGCATCATGACCTGCGGAGATTGCGGCAGTGCAATTACCGCATCAGAAAAGGGAAAGCTGATAAAAAGTACTGGTCTTCAAAAGAAGTATATATACTACCATTGTTCGGGAAGAAAAAAGGGAGCAGAAAACTGTACTTCCCGAAATGTAATTTCTGTCACTGAACTCGAAGCAATGATAGGAAGTGAAATAAATAAAATTTCAATATCAAAGGTATTTTATGATGTAGCCGTTAAAATTCTTAAGGAAAGCTATGGTGCCGTTTTAGATCAGGAAAGAACACTATATCTAAACAGGGAAAAAGAAATAAAGAAACTCGAAAAGGAAATGCAGAACCTGCTCCAAATGAGAATAGCTGAGTCAATATCTAACGATGAATATTTGTATGAGAAAGCAAGCCGGCAAAAAAGTATTGTAATTATGAAAAAGAAGGTTGAGGAACATGAGCAGTATGGTCAAAATGTAATTAATGAAATAGAAGATACATTAAAAGAATTTATCAACATGCAGGAACACTTTGTACAGGCAAGCCCTGAATACAAAAAACGGATATTCTCAAGTATTGGTTGGAACTACGTCTTATTGCACAAAAAACTCATAATTTCCAAGCCAGGATGGCTTAATGAACTTATAAATAGCAAAAAGGAAATAGAGCAGGAAATAGCATGGTTGGAACTGGAGGATTACATTGAAAAATCAGCATACATCAGCTATTTCAGCGATGTGTTTCCTCTAATGCGAGCCTTAGTGGATAAAGTTGGAACTGAGATTTTAAATACAAAGCCTGAAAATCACAAAAAACAAAGGTCTTTTATTAGGGAGGTAACAAATGAGTAGCTGGACTATGGCGTCCGTCACCCCCATCGGGTCCACTAATCACCAAAATAAGAACCAGGTATTTGGCATCAAAGACCATGACAGGCTGCAACATATTTATTGCATAGGGAAGACAGGGAGCGGTAAATCAACCCTATTGTTGAACATGGCCATATCAGATATACAAAGAGGGAATGGGGTAGGTATTATTGACCCTCATGGAGATTTAATAAATTCAATTTTAGAATATATTCCCAAAGAAAGAATCAAGGATGTCATCTATGTCGATGTAACTGATAAAACTCATACCATTGCTTTCAATCCACTACACAATGTACCGGAAGAAAACCGGTTCTTAGTAGCAGATACTATTGTTTCCACCTTTAAGAAACTGTGGATTGATTCTTGGGGCCCCCGGTTGGAACATATCCTCCGTAATACCACCCTTTCTCTTTTGGCATATCCCCATGCCACCTTACTCGATATACAACCAATATTAACCGATTACTATTTCAGACAACTGGTACTCTCTCATATCACCGATCAAGGATTACTCAATTTCTGGCGGAAAGAATTTGAACCATTGGCTCCCCAAGTAAAGAATGAATTCATTTCCCCAATAGTTAACAAAGTGGGCATACTAAATGCAAATACCATTATCAAGAATATCATAGGAAACAGAATATCTTCCTTTACAATCGCTGATGTCATGAATAATAAAAGAATACTTTTGGTCAATCTCTCTAAAGGATACTTAGGGGAATCAGGAACACTTTTCTTGGGTTCACTTCTGATTACCCAATTCCAAACTGCAGCATTACAACGTGCCAGGCAATCTATACAAAACAGAACTCCCTTTTTTCTCTTCATAGATGAAATGCAGTCCTTCATTACTTTATCATTCACTGATATATTAAGTGAAAGCCGCAAGTATGGCCTCTCCCTATTCCTCACCCACCAACACACTGCCCAACTGAGTGATGAGATACTTGATGCTATTATAGGGAATGTCGGCACACTTATTACCTTCAGAGTTGGTTCCCAAGATGCAGAACTCTTTGAAAAGGAGTTTTACCCAATCTTCAACCGAGAAGATATCATCAACCTTCCCCAATATAACATCTATTTAAAGCTACTGATTGATGGTACCCAATCACAACCCTTTAGTGCAATAACACTTCATATACAAGCGAAGAAGTATTATCTGAGACATGAGTGTATTTATTATTCGAGGAAAAAGTATGGTATGGAGAAGGGGGCAAGAAGGGGAATAACTTTTAATAGACCAAATGGAAATGATACACAGGGGAATCTTACTTTGTTTGGGGAGTAATAAAAAAAGCCCTCAAACAAGGGCCTTACATTAAAATAACACCAACTGATTTCCACCTTCTTTCGGAGGCTCAGTAAATGGCTTCACTTCTCGTTTCTCAAATGAATTTCTATGCATGTTCCATAGCATAGACTTCTCCTTTTCCTCAATTTTAAATATTCCTAAGGGGAACAGTGATACATGATACGATATCATAAAATCATCAGGGGATAATGAATTAGCACACATAACTTCACTATTCCAGATTCCATTCAAGAATAGGTTAAGGGCTGTCATCTTTACACAGGTGCGGTCAATATCAATACCATAATACCTATGACCACTTCCGTTATTCCTATGTGCAGCAAGAAGCATGCGACCAGAGCCACAGCTAGGGTCAAGAATGCGAAGTGATCTCTCTTCCTCACCTGTATGCACAATGGAAGCCATGAATAGGCAGATGGGGTATGGAGTAAAGTACTGCCCATTCCTACCATTTGATACATGCCTTTCAAAGAACTCACCCAACACATCATTACCCATGCCACTCCCTACCCGTTCTTCCATTTCAGATATTAGGGAAGCAAATGCTTTTGGGAACTCATAGCGTAACTCTGAATCCTTGTAGTGTGAGATAGTACTCATGTATTCTTCCTCATACCATGATACCCCGGTACTTACATTCGGAGTACACGCTGCTATACCCATAGTCAGAAAATCATCAAATGCTTTACTGAGTGAAAATCTTGTTCCAATATTGAAAAGAGACTTTTCAAAGCCACCTTTTAAAGAACTATTAATTTTTGCCATACTATTTTTTGAGATAGTATAGCAGATGTGAGTGGTAGCTAAAAGATGTAGGTAGGGGAATCTTGCGTTGTTTGGATAATAGTAAAAACCCCTCCTAATCGAGGAGCCTTGGATTAAAGTAATATCAGTTTACTTCGACACTGTTTTTTAAAAGAGAGTATAGCATTGGTGTACTCAATACTACATTAGATGTTATAATCCACCCGTTTAAAAAAATCTACCAAAGAGATTTTAAAATATGTACACAGTGCTGCAATGGTGCTTACACTAATATTAGCTTTTGCTGTTTCAATACGGCCAATATGGATATTAGTGGCAAAATACACATCTTCCTGGGTCTGACCCATCTCAGTCCGCAATGACTTAATAGTAAGTGCGATTTTCTTGAGCAATAATTTATCCCGTATCTGACCCATATTTATTAGGTGCAAGTACTTATAAAATAATATTTTGAAAAATGACGAATATGTCATTATTTTGACAGGCCAGTGCAGTTGTCATGTATATGAGCTGGTGATAGCACAATATGTATCACTAAAATCAAACAAAATGAAACAAAGCATTTTCTCCGTTCTTTTCTTAATCGCAATTACCATCAATGGCTACGCTCAGTGTGGTAATACAAAAAATGTAGATGACTTCGATAGCTCAGCTACGATTACCACAAAGACCTTTACCATCATGAACACACCTCTATCCTTTATTGTCGGAAAGCAGTCCTGGAATGTCGAAATGAATTACTTTAAAAGAGACGACACCCTTGGCATCTATTTAGAACATTCCACCGAAATATCGCCGAGTAATATCAAGTATATCTATTTCAAGTTCTCTGATGGGGAGGTTATAAAAAAGACAGAACCAATTGAGTATAAAAAGCAAAATGAATGGGGCACAAAATCAAAAGGAACCTCCTTTATATTGACAAAGGAAGAGTTACTCAAATTCACCCAGGTTGACGTGGACAAGATCAAATTCGAATTTCGGCACTTTCCTGATTATCAGGTAGTAGAAAAAGATGTGAACAAAAACAAGGCAAAACAGTATATGAAATTTGCCAAATGCTTATACGGGGAGTTGTAATAAATCTAAGAAAAATAAAATATATTTTTGGCCATTCAAATAAATCAATATATTTACATAGAAACAGAGACTAACTACAATACCGTGCGACCCGAAAAGATGAAACGTAGTTAACCACGAATCCAATAGTCATAATTACAGGAATGAGTAAGTACTAAAGAATACTTAAATGTACCCGTATGGAATGTTGTGAACAATACTAAATAAAATCCTTATGAGCCTGATTAAGCTCACCGCAACACTATTACTACTAATCCTCCCTTGTTTACTCTCTGCCCAGGAGAGCAAAGCAGACAGTATTATTAATATTCCCTCAAAATACATTAAGCAGATAGACGCCAAAGTAGATAAATACTATAGTCGTCTTACGAGCAAGACTGAAAAGACATTGGAGAAACTCTCAAAATGGGAAAACAAGATTCACCAACTACTGCTCAAAGTTAATCCTGATGCAGCGGAAAGGTTATTCAACAATAATCAAATAACTTTTGCCAAACTCCTTGAACAATACAAACAGGGAAAAACAATTGCTGCCAACTATGGCAAGCAATATGATGAGTACAGGGACAAGCTAACTGGAACTATGGCATATATATCAGAGAAGAAAGGAATGATTCATGACAAATACATCAAACCTGCAAAAGAAGTCAAAGAGAAAATCAACCGCCTTGATTCGCAGGTAACAAGTACCGAAGCAATACAACAGATTATTAAGGAAAGGAAGAAACAACTGATTGAAAAGTGTGTGCAGTATATAGGGAAGAGCAAGTATTTAAAGAAAATAAATGCTGAATCCTGGTATTACGTGGAGACTTTAAGGAATTATAAGGAGATATTCTCCGACAGCAAGAAAGCTGAAGAAACAGCCATAGCTATTTTAAATAGGATACCGGCTTTCCAGGAATTCGTAAGAAGGAACAGTGTGCTTTCATCTTTGTTTGCTATGCCAAGTGGTGGTGCTGGACAAAGTTTGGCAGGGCTTCAAACACGGGCATCCGTTCAAAACCTCATTCAGCAGCAGTTTGGAAGTGGTCCTAATGCTATGGCAACTCTCAGGGACAATGTGCAGAATGCACAATCGCAACTGAACCAGTTAAAAGATAAAGTATTGAAAGGTGATGGCAATAGTAGCAGCGATGAACTACCTGATTTTAAACCAAACAATCAAAAGACAAAAACATTACTTCAGCGCCTGGAATTTGGCAGTAATCTGCAGCACCAGCGGGGTAATAGCTTTTTGCCTGTTACCAGCGATATTGGCCTGAGCGTGGGGTATAAAATAAACGACCGGTCTCTAGCTGGTGTGGGTTTGAGTGGTAAGGTTGGGTGGGGCAGGAATATACAGAACATCCGCATTACAGGGGAAGGTGCATCCATGCGAACCTTTTTTAACTGGAAGCTTAAATCAAAAGGCAGCTTTTGGCTTTCTGGTGGTGCTGAACTTAATTACCAAAGCCGGTTTTACAGCACCAACATCCTCAATAATTTTAATAACTGGCAACAGAGTGCCTTGATTGGTGTAATGAAAAAATACAGTGTGGGGAAGAAGCTGAAAGGCACCATAAGTATTTTATATGATGTCCTTTACAATCAGCAGGTTCCGGCACGGCAGCCGGTGGTATTCAGGGTGGGGTACAGTTTGAAGTGATTAAGAACCAGGAGATTTTAAAATAATAAACGAAACACAGCAAATACAACATGATGAAAACAAACAAAAAAATTCTGTTACTACTGCCGCTTTTACTACTGTTGGCTAGTATATCAAAGTCACAGTCGCAAGCTAATTCAGACAATTTTGCCAAAATGGTGGATTTTATGCCACCGGCACCCAATGCTGCTGCAATATCCAAAGCGGGGCTTGCTGGCCTTAATAAAAACACGGGGGCAGCATCGGTAAACATACCTCTGTATACATTAAGTGGCAGAAAAATATCGGTAAATGCTGCACTTAGTTACAGCAGCAGCGGTATAAAAGTAGATGAAACCGCCAGCCGGGCAGGACTTGGCTTTAGTTTTAACTGCGGAGGCGTGGTTACCAGAACTTTGCGAGGTACGCCCGATGAAGTAAACCTAAGGCGTTATCCATACGCACCACTTGGAATAAACTGGTCTACCTATACTTGGGCAAACAGTATTGTAAACTCTAATAATAACACTGGATATGACAGTGAGCCGGATATGTTTACCTTTAACTGCAATGGATTTGGCGGCAGTTTTGTATTTGATGCACAAATGAATGTGGTTCTTATACCCAGCGGCAACATAAAAGTTGCATACAATTTCAGTAATGGTGCCGAGTGGAATTTTAAGGTTACAGGCCCCGATGGGATAATGTATTATTTTGGTGGTGCACAGGCTACCGAAAAAACCAAGCGTGACCAAACTTGCGGTAAATTATTTGACCAGTACATAGCCACTTCCTGGTACCTTAAAAAAACAGTACACCCAAACGGTGAAACCATCATTTTTACTTACGACCCCTTAGAGTACAGTTATGATACCGGTATTTCTGAAACAACTGTACGCACACAAAACGGTTCCGGCAGCGGCACCTGCCCGGGCTCTGGCAATACGCCTGTAGTAAGTAATACCCTTTGCAAAAATATACAGCGCACACAGGGCTGCCTGCTTAAACAGGTAAACAATGAGTTTGGCAGCATTACAATTACATACAAGGACAGGCCGGATTGCACTGATAAGCTGATTGATGCAATAAGTGTACGAACCAGCTCCAATAACCTTGTAAAGAGTTTTATATTTAACCACAGCCTTACTGCCACCAGTACGGCATATTACAATACACAAACCTCAAGTTTCCCGGTGCCTTACCTGGCATCGGTAACCGAGTATGATAATAGCACCCTTTTGCATAATGATTACCAGTTTGGCTATATTGATAAAGAAGGCAGGCCACCCCGTTTATCATTTGCTCAAGACCATTGGGGATACTTTAATGGCAGGCAGAATAATACCCTGATTCCTTATCAGGATCATGTGGCAAGCCTTTTCCCTAATGCAACTGCTAACAGGGAGGTTGATTTTGAAGCTGCCCAAAAAGGAATGCTTTGCAAAATTGTATACCCCACCGGTGGAATAGACAGCATTATTTATGAACCCAATATGGTTATCGGCTCCGGCTCCTGGGCACCGCTGAGCAGGTTTACCTGCAATGTAACAGGTACAGGTAACAGCACTGCTGTGTATAAAACAATCCCTTTTACTGCAGGTGGTGGAGGATTAACTAAAATTGACATCAGGATAATATGCAATGCTGCAGACTGTGACCCTATCCACCAAAAAGGAACTGTACAGGTTAAAAATGCCTCAGGCACTGTAGTATTGGATGAAGTGAATGTGGGGGGTACAATCAAACAGGTAAGTTTAGACCTGCAGGCAGGTAATTACACGCTGGAATTGCGGGCAAATGGTACTGCAATAACTACTGAGGCACAACTTACTTATTATCCGGCAACTTATTATGGCAATGGGAGTAATACTTTGGCTGGTGGTGTAAGGGTAAAAGAACTGCTAAGCGGCAACCCCGGTGAAACCCCTTTATACAAAAGATATTATTATGGAGAGCTGAACAGCCTTGAACAGTCGAGTATGACTGATATTGTATGGCCAAAATATGACAAAGCTTACCAGTCAACACATTTCTTTATCAATGGTACAGCCCAAATTCCAGCGGTTACCCTGTATTTCTGCGGCAAATACCACAACAGCGTTCACTCCAATTCATTACTAAGCCTGTTTGATTATGGAGGTTCGCCCTCAAGCTACGCCAGTGTGGTAGAAAGTGCAGGGGAGAACTTTGAAGGCGGTGGTTTGCAAAGTATTTTCTCCACCAGGTTCGACCAGCGGAGTACGCCGGTTTGGGGCAATGAAATATTTAATGCACCCTTTAATAACTGGAGCATTTTTTATAATGGTAAGCAAACCGCTGAGAATGTTTTTAAAAAGAATAATTCAGGCGGTTTTACTATGCTAAAGCAAAGTAAAACCATTTACAAGGAAGATTTGCGGGGCTACAAAGTTATACCTGGCTATATGGTAAACCAGCGCAACAGCATGACTTTTTCTCCTGGTAACGATACTACCTGCATCAGCACCACTATTAATCCATTAGAAACCGATTTTTCGTGTATTGATATTTTGAAGGTATATGTTGAGGCTTACGATATAATGAAGTATGATATTTTTTCGCCCTGGGTGTATTTAGACAGTGCAAAAGAAACCCTGTACGACGAAAACGGACAGAACCCGGTAAACACTTATACAAAATACTTTTACGATAATGATCTGCATCAGCAGCTTACTCGAACCGAAACTGCTGACAGTAAGGGGAAAATAATTGAAACTCTGAATAAATACCCGCATGATTATATCAGCCAGCAGCCATATACTGACATGGTGAATATTCATAATATTATTACACCAGTAATAAATGCTAAAACGAAGTTAAACGGAGCAGATAAAACGGAGATAAAAAATAATTATGCCGCTTGGGGTAATGGTAATTATGCCACAGCCAATATCGAATCATCCATTGAAGGCGGGGTGTTTCAAAACATCGGTACTGTTAGCCAGTATGATACCTATGGCAACATTACAGAATATACCGCAAAAGATGGTATCATCAACAGCATTATTTGGGGATATAACTACCTATACCCGGTGGCAAAAATTACTGGAGCAAGTTACACCCAGGCATCGGCACAACTTGGCACCACTGTCACAGCATTGCAGGCAATGGACGGCACAGTATTACAAACGCAATTAAATAACCTGCGTACCGGTTTGCCTCAAGCACTTATTACAAGCTATACGTACAAGCCACTTACTGGTGTTACCACCATTACTGATGCCAATGGAAAAACCAGTACCTATGAGTACGACAGTTTTAATCGGCTTAAATGGATAAAAGACCAGGATGGCAATACGGTTAAAAATATTAACTACAATTATGCAGGCAGCAACCTTGATAACTCTATGAAGCTGTATTTTAATGAACAGCAGCAACAGGATTTTTACACTCAAAACTGCCCTTACGGTACAGCCGGCGCTGCGGTAAGATATTTGGTTCCTGCAAGTAAATACTTTTCTCTGATATCTGTTGCAGATGCCAATGCAAAAGCACAGGCCGAAATACTAGTAAAGGGACAGATAAATGCCAACAGTAAGGGCTACTGCAGCAATGATATAACTGCCTGTAGTGGGGCTGATAAAAAAATGATTGGCTGCTATTGCGAACAGGGACAGCTAATTGTACTTAACACAGGGAACTGTACAGTTAACGCAGATGGTAGCTGGACACAAACCTATCGTTACAAATGGAGCGACAACAGTGTAAGTCCTAATTATACAAGGGTAATACCCGGCTGCACAGGGGCTGACAAAAAGAAAATCGGTTGTGAGTGTGTGACAGGAATAAAATGGTATGTAAGCAGCACTTACAATACTGCCACTGGCAAGTGGGATTGTATTTATCACTGGAAATGGCCGGATAATACCACCAGTCAGAATTACTACGAAGAATCGCCCAACAATTGTTTCCCTGAAATGTAAAAACTACAGCAATGCTTAAAAAATATATCAATATATCAGTAAGTGGTCTTTGTCTTGCAGCAACAGTACAAGCGCAGCAACCGTACCTGCCCGGAAGCTATCCGGCTGGTACAGTGGTTAATTATGTGCGCACCTGGGATGCGGTAAAGCCGGGGTTAAATGCTGCAATCATACAAAACCAGCCAGTTCAGGATGTAAAACAAACCACAGCCTACTTTGACGGTATTGGCCGTCCACTCCAGACAGTCATGAAAGAGGCAAGCCAAGCAACTGGTGGCAGTGCTGCTGACATAGTAAGTCCTAAGATTTATGATGGACTTGGCCGTGAAGTGTATCAGTATATGCCATTTACAGCAAACAATACCGGCGGTAACGTGAGTGTAGCTGACGGTGGCTTTAAACAAAATCCATTTGAGCAGCAGCAAGCATATATGCAAGCAAAATATGGCTCACAAGGAGAAACGTACTTTTACAGCAAAACAGAATTTGAACCAAGTCCTCTTAACCGCCCTGTAAAAAGTATGCCACCAGGCAACAGTTGGGCAGGCAGTAATCGTGGAGTGCAAATCCGTTATTTTAATAACACGGTTCTTGATGATGTAAAAATATGGGAGGTAACCAATAGCGCAGATGAAAACTTTGGAAGCTATGCCGTAATTGGGGCATACCCGGCAGGGAAGCTTACAAAAACTATTACCATTGATGAGCATGGAAAACAGGTAATAGAGTATAAAAATACAGGCGGACAGGTGATACTAAAGAAAGTGCAACTGACTGCAGCCGATGATGGAGGTTTGGGCAATGGGTATACAGGCTGGCTAAGCACATACTATATCTATGATGATTTGGGAAACCTGCGGGCTTTGCTACAGCCGCTTGCAGTAGAAAAACTGGCAGGCAATGGATGGGCACTTACTGCAGCTTTGCTTGATGAACTGGCTTTCAGGTATGAGTACGATAACCGTAACCGAATAATAGTTAAAAAAGTACCCGGTGCTGGTGAAGTGAACATGGTGTATGATGCACGAGACAGGTTGGTACTTACTCAGAATGCTAACTTGAAAAATATTGGCAAATGGCTCTATATACAGTATGATATTTCAAACAGACGAATTGCTACAGGGTTCTGGACAACTACAGTAATTGCCACTGCCCACCGCAATGCAGCAGCCAGTAGTATAACTTATCCAAATCTTGCAGGACAAGCTTATGAAGAACTCAGTAGCACATTTTACGATAATTACAACTGGCTTGGTAATTATGGCAGCCCACTACCCAATACATATAGCACCACATATGACACTTACCTGCAGACAGCCAGCAACACCCAATGGCCCTACGCACAGGCCAATGTACAGAGTACTGCTACAAGGGGCATGACAACTGGTGGACGGATAAAGATTTTAGGCACTACAAATACTTATTTATACACCATCCCTTTTTACGATGATAAAGGCCGGGTGATACAGGTACAGGCTACAAATATAAGCGGCGGCATTGATATTACCACCACGCAATACACTTGGGCAGGGCAACAACTGGTAGTAGTACAAAAGCATCAGAAAGGAGTAACAAATGCACAAGAGCATATTGTTGTTAACAAGATGGAATATGATGAAATGGGGCGATTGGGTAAGACTAAAAAAGCGATTACAAGTACTGTAAATGGAGTGGCAGTAAATAAATCAGAGCAGATAATTTTACAGAATGAATATAACAACTCCGGCCAGCTGAAGAAGAAAACACTTGGTAACAATTCTCTTGAAACTTTAAATTATGATTACAATATCAGGGGTTGGATGCTGGGGGTTAATCGTGACTATGTAAAAGATGCTAATACCAATAATTACTTTGGTTTTGAATTAGCTTATGATAAAACTAGTAATATCATCCCCGGTCAAAGTTATGCTGCCCCGCAATATAATGGCAATATTAACGGCACTACATGGAAAGCAAAAGGTGATGGGGAAAAAAGAAAATACGATTTCACCTACGATGCAGTCAACAGGCTTACAGGTGCCGACTTTAATCAACTTACCAGTAATACATTTAATAAAGTAGCTGGCATAGATTACAGCGTAAGTAATCTGACTTTTGATGCCAATGGCAATATACTCACTATGTGGCAGAAGGGTTGGAAGATAGGTGGTAGTGATTTTGTTGACAAGTTAACCTACACTTACGAAGTACCAGCAGGCAGCAGTGGTACTGGGAATAGTAATAAACTAAAACAGGTGGTGGATGATGCCAACGACAACAGCAGTAAATTGGGTGATTTCAAGTATGATGCTGCTGCTAAAACATCCACCGATTACAGCTATGATTTAAATGGCAACATGACCATAGATAATAACAAAAAAATAAGTGGTATAACGTACAATTACATGAATCTGCCGCAAAACATTACCGTAACTGCAAAAGGCAGCATTGAGTATATATATGATGCCACAGGCAACAAATTAAAAAAAATAGTACATGAAACCGGCAAGCCTGATAAAACCACCGAGTATGTAAGTGGCTTTGTGTATGAGGACAATGTATTGCAGTTTGCCGGGCATGAAGAAGGACGCATACGATATGCCAAACAGTATTACTTAAATGGTGATAGTGCTTACACCTGGCAGCATGATTATTTTTTAAAAGACCACCTAGGCAATATACGTACCGTACTTACCGAGCAACAGGATACAGCAAAATACATGGCTACTTTTGAAACAGCACAGCGGGCTAAGGAAACGGCATTGTTCAGTAATATAGCCGAAACAGCAATCGCCATAGCAGGTATTACCGGCTACCCGGCTGATGGCACCACAACACCTAATGACTACACCAGTTATATGAACGGGCATAGCCGCAGGCTGGGTGCTTCTGTTACCTTGAAGGTTATGTCAGGCGACAAGGTTGACATTGGTGTAAAATATTTTTATACCGCTTACACAGGTGGTGGATTTGGACCCGCTGGAGGTGCACAGTCGCTCTTAAATGCCCTGCTGGCAACTTTGAGCAATAAAGTAAGCGGGCTAAGTGGCGATAAGGCAACGCCAACCGACCTTAGCAATACCAGCGGTACAGTGTATAGTGGTTTAAGCAGTTTTTTAACCCAGCATACTGATGACCCCAATGAAAATGGGCGCCCCAAAGCCTACCTCAACTGGATGCTGCTTGATGAGCAATTTAACTATGTGCCCGCCAGCAGTGGTTTTATACGGGTGGGTGGGTACGATGCTGCCATACGCACACTGGCCACCAGCGGCCTGCCCATTACCAAAAGCGGGTATTTATTTGTATATTTGAGTAACGAAACCAGCAGACGCTGGGTAACTTTTGATAATTTGGTAGTTCAACATTATACAGGGCCTTTAACTGAAGAAACGCAATATTATCCTTTTGGGTTGACGATGAGCGGATTAAGCAGTAAAGCGGCGGGGAAGGTGGAGAATAAGTTTAAGTACAACGGGAAGGAGTTGCAGAGTAAGGAGTTTAGTGATGGAAGTGGATTGGATTGGTTGGACTATGGAGCGAGGATGTATGATAGTCAAATAGGCCGTTGGAATGTGATTGATGAGTTATCTGAAAAATCTTATAGCTATTCTCCCTATAATTATACTTTGAATAATTCGATAAATTTGATAGACCCCGATGG
>JANMDL010000804.1:0-1555 GCA_031376295.1 Chitinophagales bacterium | reverse complement strand
CTCCAGTTTTTGAAGGGATACCCGTTCTGTAACAATGGTATCTTTACCCTTTACAAAAAAACCTGTATTGCGCAGGTGACGCTTATTTACTTTTCGCCATACCTCATGAATGGCTCCTTGTTTCGTCTGCATACGCCAGATACCTTCCAGCGCATACAGTTGCTTAAAAGTTTTGCTTTTGCCGGTTACAGCAGGCATAAAGCCGGATAATAAAAAAATAAACAATGTTGCTGCAACTGTTTTCATTTCTTTTTCTTTGGAAGTTTTGTCGCCACCAGCCGGTACGACATATCAATATAATACTCCCATTCCTGCTTTTTCAGTCTGCTGATATTATCAACAAGCACCCATTTATGCCGGGCAGCATATGGTGCAGGAATAAAACCTTCTCTCTCTGTCATTTCTTCAAACAACTCATCCGTTACTTTAAAAGAGACAGATACCGGCACACTATCCGGCACCACAACAAAAAACATTTTACCACCCACACTAAAACAGTAATCCTTCGCCCATTTAATGTCTTCTGTTACATTATCAAATTGCCTGCAGATGATTTGTAAAGTTTCAAGCGTCATTGCTGCATTTACAAAATGGGTTTATAAGTTTCAATTACTGTGCAGCACCACCTTCCTGCCATTTTTTCAACAGGGCAATTTCTTCTGCTGCAAGCGGCAGGTTTTTAAAAGGCATATATCCTCTTACTGATGGATCAAGCTGCACCCTTCTCACAATATCATCAATATATTTTTTTGTGCTGTCATAATTGTCAAAAGCTTTTTTTCTGCCACCATTTGCCGGTATATGGCAGGGGGTGCATTTGGCCTGCACAAGCGCTTTCACATTGGCCGAATAGGTGATAGCCGGTGCCTTTGCAGGCATTTCCGCCTCTGATGTTTTAGCAGGGGAAGCTTTTTTTGTACAGGATACAATAACAATTACTGCCAAAACAAGGGTACTGATAATAATCTTTTTCTTCATGTTTATTTTTTATGAATTTAATACATTTTTTACCGCCACATTTTTATTTCTCAGGTCAATGCCTCCTTCAAGAATTGATTTAAGATTGGCCATGTAAAATGTCCAGCCGGTATTACAGCCAACAAAGTAATGAGATTTACCCATATCAACAACAGGAATATTTTTCTGAACCAGTTCACAGATAGTTTCATCCCCCTCTTTATAAACACTTACAATGCAAATCATTTTTTTATCTTTCTCCTCCCCAAAAGTGAAAGATAAAGTATCCATGCCATTCGCATTCAGTATTTCCCCCTTTTCATTTGCTGCATCGTCCCACCCATGCCAGTGCCAGGTATACCGGTGTCCTTGCTGAACAGCAGCTCCTTCTGCCAGAACCTCACCATTGGTGCCAGAATAAATACATTGACGCAAAAACCAGCTTTCCATGCCCTGCCTGGTTGCCCACATCCGGTATACATCGGCTATTGCCGCATTGATATTTATCCTTTTTTTGAATAGTGTCCAGTCAAATTCCATATATACATTTTTATTGCTGCGGAATACTGTGCAGGCCAATCCTGTTGCCTTCTGTATC
>JANMDL010000800.1:0-3320 GCA_031376295.1 Chitinophagales bacterium | reverse complement strand
TTCTTCAAATGCAATACCGTTCGACTGCAACTCTGATCTGAACGGCTCTTTTATACTGCCTCCATCACTTACAAATACATCATACCCCTGCTGCTTTGCCAGCATGGCTGCTCCTGCGCCACTTTCGCCTGCTCCCAGTATGATGAACTTTTTTCCCATTAATCAATATATTTTCAAATCATTTAATAGCTGATTTAAAAATGGTTCTTCTAAAGCATAGAATTTAACAGGTCAGGTGTTTGTCACCGGATTGGCTTTTTATGTGGATATTGGTTTTTTCATTCGTTCTGCTCCGTCACTAAAAAACTACACTGGCATTTTACGGGTCGCGGTTTTCCAATAACTATCTCAGCTTAAGCGTGACTATCGCCATCACTACAGACAATATTGTTACAATCCAGAAACGGACTGCTATTTTACTTTCATGATATCCTTTTTTTTGGTAATGGTGATGCAGCGGGCTCATTAAAAATATGCGCCGCCCCTCACCGTATTTTCGTTTTGTATATTTAAAATAGCCTACCTGTATCATCACACTCAGGTTCTCAACCAGGAACACCAGGCAGAAAATGGGAATCATCAGCTCTTTGCGTACAATGATGGCCAGTGCTGCAATGATGCCTCCCAATGCAAGGCTGCCCGTATCGCCCATAAAAACCTGTGCCGGGTAAGAGTTGTACCATAAAAACCCGATACATGCCCCCACAAATGCTGCGATGAATATGGACAGTTCACTCAGGTTGGGGATGTACTTGATATTGAGGTAATCGGCAAACACCACATTACCACTAACATATGCGAATATGCCGAGGCAGATACCAATAATGGCGCTCACTCCTGTTGCCAGCCCATCCAGCCCATCAGTAATATTGGCTCCATTGGAAACGGCTGTTACAATAAATATTACAATGAGTATATAGAGAATATATGTATAATCTCTCCAGCTTTCAGGCAGCAGTTTGGCATAATTAAACTCATGTGACTTTACAAACGGTATGGTTGTGATGGGGCTTTTAACAGATGCATATATCTTTTGTTTCCCGTCTATCATCAACGTATCAAATTTTGCATTTGTCCTTTTCTCTTTGGGCCCCAATACAGTGGAGGGGGATACTTCCCGCTTAACCACTACGCTATTATTGAAATACAAGGTGGCGCCTACAATGATGCCCAGCATTACCTGGCCAAAAATTTTAAACCTGCCTGCCAGCCCGTCACTATCACTTTTTTTATAATCCAGCCCCTTTGCTTTTGCCAGCCGCTTTGCCCTTATTTTCAGGTAATCGTCAATAAACCCGATGGTGCCCAGCCACACAGTACACAACAGCATCAGCCGTATATACACTTTATCAAGGTTGGCAAAAAGTAATGTTGGTATGATGATGGCCAGAATAATGATAATACCTCCCATGGTGGGGGTGCCTTTTTTCTCCTGCTCACCCGCCAGCCCCAGGTCACGTACCGATTCGCCCAGTTGTTTCTTTTGCAAAAAACTGATCAGCCGCTTACCATACACTGTTGTAATCACTAATGATAACAGCATGGCCAGCATCACCCGGAAAGTGGTGAACTTCCACAGGCTGCTCCCGGGGAAATTAAATCCCTCTTCGGATAACCATTTAAAAAAGTGATAGAACATATTATCAGTTTATTTTTCCAGCAATTGAAACATTTCGCTCAGCACTGCCTTGTCGTCAAATTCATTTTTTACACCATTTATCTCCTGGTATTTTTCGTGGCCCTTGCCTGCCACCAGCACAATGTCTTCTCCGTGAGCCAGTGTAACCGCCGTTTTAATGGCTTCTCTCCTGTCGGTAATAGAAATACATTTGCGTTTGGCTGCCGCATTTACACCAGCTTCCATATCTTTTAATATATCCAGCGGATCTTCATTGCGTGGATTATCTGAAGTGAAAATCACTTTATCGCTATGCCCGCAGGCTACTTCAGCCATTACGGGTCTTTTTGTTTTATCCCTGTTGCCACCGCAACCCACCACGGTGATAACCTTACCGTTTCCATGCTTCAACTTTTTGATGGTAGCCAGCACATTCAGCAAAGCATCAGGAGTATGCGCATAATCCACAATGCCCATTATTTTTTCTACGCTGCTGATCATATAATCAAAGCGGCCCTCTGCCCCATCCAGGTTGCTGAGTACGGCCAGGGTTTGTTGTTTGTCTTCGCCTAGGCAAACGGCTGCACCATATACAGCCAGCAGGTTGTAGGCGTTAAACTCACCAATAAGCCTGAAATGCACCTCCACATCATTTACCGAAAGATGCAGCCCCGCCAGGCTGTTCTCCAGTATCCTGCCCTTAAAATCGGCCATGGTACGCAGGCTGTAAAAATATTTTCGTGCAGTTGTATTCTGCAGCATCACGGCTCCACGCTTATCATCAGCATTGCTGATGGCAAAAGCTGCTGAAGGCAATGCATCAAACCATGATTTTTTTACCCGGATGTATTCATCAAAGGTTTTGTGATAATCCAGATGGTCATGTGTGATATTGCTGAACAATGCTCCTGTAAACTGCAGTCCCGTAATCCTGTGCTGGTGTATGGCATGGCTGCTGCATTCCATAAACACATGGCTGCATCCTGCATCTGCCATCGTTTTCAGCAGACGGTTAACACTTACCACATCAGGTGTTGTATGCGTAGCATGTAATATTTCTGCACCAACCTGGTTCTGCACCGTGCTAATGAGGCCGCATTTATAGCCCAGTCCGGTAAATAATTTCCACAGCAAGGTAGCAATGGTAGTTTTACCGTTAGTACCTGTTACGCCTATCAGCTTCACCCGCAGCGATGGCTGCCCATAAAAAACATGCACCATAAAACCTGCTGCCAGTGCAGAATCCTGTACCTGTATAAACGTAACTCCCTCAACAGGAGCAGCCGGCAAATCTTCACATACAATGGCCACTGCACCCGCAGCTATTGCTTTGTCAATATAACTATGGCCATCAGTGGCGGTTCCTTTTACTGCAATAAAGCAACTGCCCGGCTGCACAAACCGTGAGTCGGTATGCAGGTCATTCACTTCTATACCGGTATTACCCTGTACAGAGCGGATGCTGACTTTATATAGTATATCCTGCAGTTGCATTTTTATTTTATTTCCTTTTCACTTCCCTTTACATTGCGGTCGGTGGGGACACCGACCACGGCTGAAATATTTAATTTAATACAAGATTTATCGTTTGTCCTTTCCGCAAAGCCGTTCCCCCGGCAGGTGACTGGCTGAAAACCCTTCCCCTGCCTGATACAGCTACTTTCACCCCTTTGGCCCGCATGGCGTGCGGATCGTCGGCAAT
>JANMDL010000790.1:0-6121 GCA_031376295.1 Chitinophagales bacterium | reverse complement strand
TTAAACTGTTTGAAATCTGGTTCGGGAAAAATCAGTTCTGCATCATTTTCATTATGTACAGCACCTTGTACAGCGGTTACGTTTGTGCATTTGTTCGCAAGGATATTTTTTTGCAGGATGGAATAAACTAAAGGCTCCGCTTCAAAGGAATACACTTTTCCTTCAGGGCCAACTATTTTTGATAGCTGCACACTCATTTGGCCGTAATTTGCACCAATATCCAAAACTGCATCCCCTTTTTTGAGGTACTTCGCTGCAAGGTTGATAATATGCTCATCAAACAATTCCCCGCGTTGTATCGCATTTGATACGATATCGGCATCTAAAAAATCGGGTAAATAATATCTGCCTGTCGGGGTTTCAAATAAATCCATATTTTCGGTATCGGATTTAATTTTATATTTCCCAGGGTCTTTCCAGTCAATCTTAACAATGTCGTAATTATACCTGTGTAAAAAACCTCTTATTATATTTCTTATCATCAGGGATTATTTTTTATAAATTTCAATCTTTGGTAATGGAAAGATGAATCCGGTGCCTTTATCTAATGCTTCTTTTTCCCTTTCAACAAATTCATCTTTAAAATGCCAGGGCAGTACCAGGTAGTAATCGGGATTCATGGCCCTGCTTTCGGCTTCGCTGATGATGGGAATATTGGTGCCAAGGGTAAAGGCGCCGTATTTATCGGGATTTCGTTCTGCCGCATAATCTACCAGCATATTATTGATATCGCACCATTGCAGTATAGTATTGCCCTTGGTGGAAGCCCCGTAAATATGCACCCGCTTGCCTTCTGCTTTTAATTTTACCAGCAGGTTGTGCAATTCTGTTTTTACTTTTTCTATCCTGTACTGGAATGCCACATAAGGTTTGTCAGTATCCAGTTCAAGGTCAAATTCTTTCTGGCGTATTTCGTTCAGCAGTTTGTTGTTTTCGGGAATAAAATACAGGCTGCTTTCTTTGTTTGTAGCATAACAGCGGATACTGCCGCCGTTAATATTGTTAAAGGCAATTTTAAATATTTTAATACCTGCCATAGAGGCTATTTTTTCCAGCACTGCCAGGCTGTAAAACTCCAGGTGTTCGTGGCAGATGGTATCGTAACTGTCCAGTTCAAGCATGTGCGGCATATAGCTCATCTCAAAAACCCATATCCCTTCTGGTGAAAGCAGGTTCTTTATTCCTTTGGCAAATTCTACCGGGCTTTCCAGGTCGTAAAACATGGCAATGGAGGTGATAATGTCCATCTTTGTATCCCCAATAGCTTTAAACAGCTCGGCAGAAGGGAAAATATCCTGCACCACGGTAGCATTCTTTACTTCCTGTGCCACATCGCTGGGGTCGCAACCGTATTTTACAAAACCGCCAGGGTAGTAGTTGAGCAATGTGCCATCGTTGCAGCCAATGTCCAGCACATTACAGTTTTCTTTTGCAATAAGGCTGGTGGTGGAACTTACAATTTCCTTCAGATGATTGCGCATGGTGGCATTGGTGCCGCTGCGGTACCAATAGGCAGCATATAAAATTTCCGGTGGCACGCTGTGTTCCATTTGCAAAAGGCCACAGGCATTTTCATCCACCTGAGGGTTACATCTCACCAAAGAGCAGTTTATCTTGCGCTGCGAGGGCATTTCCTTACCCGGTTTTACAAATGAGCCCTGTAAATACTGGGGCCCAAGATCTATCACCGGCGTTAATGATGCCGAACCGCAAACCCTGCACGTTGTCCTCTTACGAATATGCATATGATTTTATTTAAATTATGCTTGTTTTAAAACTGCTTTGTGATGATTTTATTTAATTTTTCATCATTACCCCAAAACTGCATGGGCTCATAATCTGCATAAGGGTAATAGCCTTTGTTGAGCGTTATGGCCTTTCCCTTTGCCGCAAGGTAAGTTTCCAACAATGAATTTACCGTTACCGGAATACCGCTGCAGCAATTAATAATACCTTCCACCTCATTTTGCAGTGCAATAGTGGTAATGTATGCCGCTACTTTTTCCACCGGCAGGTAATCCCTCACCTGTTCGCCACCACTCATGTTAAACACTGTGTCACCATTTGCCAAAGCCCTGTCCAACTGCGAAAGTAAGGAATTTGGATTTTGTCCTGCTCCATACATGTAAAATAAACGTACCCATTTAAAATGAAAGCCGTTTTGCTGCTGCAAATGCTCCAGTTGCCTGCGCAGGCTGTTTTTAGCTATAGCATAGGCGTTTGCTGGCATTGCGGGCATATCTTCAGCCAGGCAGCCCTCCAGCATGCCATATTCAAAGCAGGTGCCGGTAATAGTAATGTCTCTCAATCCGTTGTCAAGCAAATTTTTTATAAAAGCAAAGTGCCGGGGCAAATTTTCTTCGGTGTGAAAAGCTGCTTTGTAATTGGGTAATCCTTCCCATGCAAGGTGAATAACTGCATCCGGGTTGCCGAAAAAGGCCTGGTAATTTACCCCTTTATCAAACTGCTGCAGGTTAAAAGCAATGTATTGTACTTTATTAAACCAAACTGCTTTTGCAGCTTTTGATTGATTGGATGATGTGGCAATAATGGTACACCCTTTTTTTAAAAGTGCATCAATAACATAATTGCCGATAAAGCCGGTAGCGCCGGTAACCAAAATTTTTTTCATGGTACTCAGATGATTTGCAATGCTGGAATTGGTACTGCAAATTTGCCTCCCCAATCCCTGATGTAAGCAAGCTGCTGCGTTATTTCATCTTTTAGATTCCAGGGAAGGATGAGTACATAATCAGGTTTTTGCTCCTTCAGGTATGCTTCATTTACTACCGGTATATGGCTGGCGGGCAAAAATTTGTTTTGCTTGTGCGGATTTGCATCCACCACAAAATCAACAAGGTCGTTTTTGATGCCGCAGTAATTCATCAGTGTATTGCCTTTTGCAGCAGCACCATAAGCAGCTACTTTTTTGCCAGCCCTTTTCTGGGTGATTAAAAATTCAGTGAGGTTCAATTTTACCGTAAGCGCTTTCTGCTGAAAATTTTCATAATAGGGCAGTGCGGTAAGCCCCTTTTCAGTCTCTTTTTGCAGCAAGGCTATCACATTTGGCGAAATGGTTTTGCTCTTGTCTTCTTTGTGCTTTGCGTATATGCGCAGCGAACCGCCATGTGTGGGTATTTCATCCACATCAAATAATTCAAGCCCCTGTGCCGCAAATATCTCCCTCACTGTATGAAAGGACAGGTAAGAAAAATGTTCGTGGTAAATGGTGTCAAACTGGTTGTTGTCCACCAGTTGCGCCAGGTGCGGAAATTCCATTGTAACCACGCCGGTATCTTTCAGAATTATTTTCATGCCGCCCACAAAGTCAACTATATCCGGCACATGTGCCAGTACATTGTTGCCCAGCAGCAGGTCGGCCTTGATATTTTTTTCAACCAGGTCTTTTGCGAGGCGTACCCCAAAAAAATCCACTACAGAATCAATACCTTTTTGCTTTGCTGCTTCGGCGGTATTGGCAGTAGGTTCAATGCCCAGCACTGGTACGTTTTTTTCTTTAAAATACTGCAGCAGGTAACCGTCATTACTGGCAACCTCTATTACCTGCGATGCTGCTCCCAGGCCAAAACGCTCCGTCATCAGCTCCGTATATTTTTTTGCATGCTGCAGCCAGCTGGTACTGAACGAGGAAAAATATACATAATTGCTGTCGAAAATGGCATCGGATTTTTTGTATTCATCCACCTGCACCAAAAAACAAAGGTGGCAGGTATATACTTTCAGCGGAAAAAAAGTTTCCGGCTCATTGAGTTGTGCTGCTGTTAAGAATGAATTGGATGCCGGGGAATTTACCAGGTCGATAAAAACATGTTCCAGCTTCGTTTTACAAAATCTGCACTGCATAATTATATTCCTTTAAATGTTGAATCCAGCAAAGGGTGATTGTTGTCCCTCGCCGATATTTCTGTAAGCGGTAATGGCCATATTATACCGATGGCAGGGTCATTGTACTGAATACCACTTTCAGCCCCGCTTGTATAAAACTCAGAATGATGGTAAATTAATTCACAATTGTCTGTTACTGCCTGAAAGCCATGTGCAAAGCCTTCAGGTATATACATCATTTTTTTATTTTCTGCCGAAATTTCTGCCCCAAACCATTGCAAAAAAGTGGGGGAGTCCTTTCTTATATCAATCACCACATCATACACAGCACCAGCAATACAGCGCACCATTTTAATTTCGCTGTGCGGCGGCAACTGGTAATGCATGCCCCTTGTGGTTCCCTTTTGGCTGGTGTAGGAATGATTCAGTTGCACCCATTCTTTCTCATGGCCAATCTGCTCAAATTCTTTTTTGCAATATGTTCTTGTAAACCAGCCCCTGTTGTCGCCAACGGGTTCAAGTTCTATGATATAACAGCCAGCAAGTGGCGCCGCGGTAAATATCATAGGGCCTGGTATTTTTTAATCTGTTCAAAAGTATATGCAGCCTGCTGCTCAACCGTTTGTTTGTACCAGTTAACAGTCCATTCAATGGCTTCCCTTGCCGTTAGTTTTGGTTTCCAGTTCAGTTCTGCTGCTGCAAGCGAAATATCTAATTGCAACAGGTGTGCTTCGTGCGGCTGGTTGCTGTCAGACGCATCCACCCAGGTGCCGCTTCCCCAATACTGCACGGCATAATTTACCAGGTCTTTCACCGGTAAATGATCTTGCGGCAGCGGACCAAAATTATAGGCATTTGATAAATGCTCAACCCTGTTGTGCAGCAGTGCGCCCAGCAGCAGGTAGCCGCCCAATGGCTCCAGCACATGCTGCCAGGGCCTTACAGCTTTTGGGTTACGCACACTTACCGGTTTTTCCTGCATCAGCGATCGGATGATGTCAGGAACAATTCTGTCTTCACTCCAATCGCCGCCGCCAATAACATTGCCCGCCCTTGCACTGGCGATGGCTTTGCCATGGCTGCTGTAAGCTGCAGGATTGAAAAATGAATTGCGGAATGAGCTGACCACTATTTCGGTACATGCCTTGCTGGCACTGTAGGGGTCGTATCCGCCCAGCCGGTCAGTTTCTTTGTATAAAATATCCTGTTCCCTGTTTTCATATACCTTATCGGTTGTAATAACGATGATGGTACATTTTTTCTCCAATTTATTAACTGCCTCCAGCAGGTTTGCCGTACCCATTGCATTAATGTCAAATGTTTCAGCAGGTAATTGGTAGGAGCGGCGTACCAATGGCTGGGCTGCCAGGTGAAAAACAAAATCAGGCTGAAACGACAGTAACTCAGCCGTCAATTTTTCTTTGTTGCGTATATCCGCTATGATGCTGTCTTTTGTAATGGTTGATGGAAGCAGGGAATGCAGGCTGTTATCGTATTCAGGGAGCAGGGCATACCCCTTAACGGTTGCTCCCAGGGTATGCAGCCAGGCAGCCAGCCAGCTTCCTTTAAAGCCGGTATGGCCCGTAATAAAAACGGTTTTGCCCTTATAATATGATTGCAGGTTTTTCAGGCTTACCAGGTTTTCCATTTTGCCTCATTGTTTTGCCAGAGTGATTCCAATTCTATTTTATCACGGAGGGCATCCATGCATTTCCAGAAACCTTTGTGCCTGTATGCACCTAATTGCCCGGCATTGGTCAATTGCTCCAGCGGGCTTTCTTCCCACATCATATCCGTCATATCACCCTGCAGGTAATTGAATACATCGGGTTTTAAAACAAAAAAACCGGCATTAATCCATTTGGCTTCATCTTTTGCTTTTTCCCTGAAGTCAACCACATCGCCATTTGGTGCAAGATCCATTCCACCAAATCGGGCATCCAGTTGCACTGCCGTAACAGTAGCTGTTTTATTATTTGCTTTATGAAAAGCCAGCAGTTCATTTAGATTGATATCACTTACACCATCGCCATACGTAAGCATAAAGTCTTCATTGCCTACATATTGCTGCACTGCTTTTAGCCTGCCTGCAGTTTTGGTATTCAGTCCGGTTTCTACCAGCGTTATTTTAAAAGACTCACTGTTGCTGTTGTGAAAAGTAACATCGTTGGTGGCCAGGTTTACAGTAAGGTCAGAATTGTGGAGGAAGTAATTCATGAAATACTCTTTTATTACATAGCCCTTGTAACCCAGGCATATGATAAAATTTACAGCA
>JANMDL010000786.1:0-16201 GCA_031376295.1 Chitinophagales bacterium | reverse complement strand
CAAGTAAACGGAGTAGTGAACGTAACCAGCGGTTACAGCGGAGGGCAGGTGGATAACCCAACTTACAAGCAGATATGCACCGGCACCACGGGCCATGCAGAATGCCTGCAAATTGTATATGATACTGCCGTTTTAAGCTTTGATGCTTTGCTGGAGGTTTTCTGGCAGGTACACGACCCCACCACACTCAACCGCCAGGGTGCAGATGCGGGTACGCAATACCGCAGTGTGGTTTTTTATCACAATGAGGAACAAAAGGAAACAGCTCAAAAATGTAAAGATGAACTGAATATGAGCGGGGCTTTTAACAATCCCATCGTAACCACACTGGAGCCACTGACAAAATTTTATCCTGCTGAGGATTATCACCAGAATTATTTCAACGATAACAAAAACAGCAATCCCTACTGCTCCATTGTAATAAAACCCAAGCTGGAAAAATTTCAGAAGGTTTTTAAGGACAAGCTGAAGCAGAAATAACTGTAATGCTGCTGTAAAACATTATTATATATTGCTGCATTTGCAGATCATTTTTTGATACAGTCATATAAAAAAAGCCCCTCTTTCCGGAGGGGCCATAGTATACTATGTAAATAGAAAACATTATTAACCAATGCCAAGAAATCTCTTACCCTTTGTCAGGTTGCGGTAGCCTTCTCCAATTTTAAACCCGTTGTGGTACACTTCAATTTTATAATCGCCCTTGCCAAAATTCGATTCCTGCTTCCAGTCGAAATTTACCGTTTGGCGCTGGCCCTGAACATAATTTACATCCAGTTTTTTGGTGTACAACTTCTCTTCCCCTTCTCTTGTATTAAATTTTCCGGATCCTGCCGCTTCCACTGCAATGGGTTTGCCGTCCGGGCCGGTAATGCACACATAAATGTCTTTATTACCTGAAGTTGCAATCCTGTTTTCATCCAAATCAAAAGTAATTTTAAGCTTGTCAACATATTTGGCCTTATTGGTCACTTTCACCTTACCATTCTTTTTTTCTTCAATGCCTGCGATATCAAAGTTTGATGCTTTTAAAGTAGATCCCACATCAATCACATCATCCTTCTGCTTCAAATCCATTTCACGCTGTGTAAGTTTTGCTTTGGTTGAATCGTAATCTCTTACAATCCTGTCACGCTCCTCAATCACCGTTGCTTTTTCCTGTGCAAGCACCATGTTTTCGCCCTTAAGCTGCTCCACCTGGGCCTTATAGCCTTCTATATCATTATTGAGAGAAGCAATCAGCTTTCTTGCTTGTGCCAGGTCTGCTTTAGTAGCATTCGCATTAGAAAGCAGGCTTTGAATGCGGCTCTTTTTATCCGCAATTTCCCTGTCTTTAGCTGTGATGCTGCTGTCTTTTTTTGCATTGTCGGTCTTCAGCATATCATACTTGCTTGTTGCATCATCAAGATCCCTCTGCAGGTTGTCTTTTTCAGTTGCTGTTGCAGTAATAAGTGCATCTTTCTGCTGTACGGTTTCCTTTACCTTGTTTTTATCATAAATGATATACCCCCAGGTTCCGAGCAGAGAAACGAGCAACACACCTGTAAGCAGCGTTTTCCAGTTTGCAGCTGGTGCTGCCGTCTTTCTTTGTTCCCCGCCTTCGGCTGTAGGAAAATTTTCAAATGCCATAATTGACTTTTTTATGTTAATAAAGTTACTTAATTGTTAAAATAAGAGTAGAAGTATTTTATTTCTCTCAGCTTATTTCGTAATACGGTTATCAATTTTCCAAAACCATGCCAAACTGCCAAAGATGTGGATATTAACGTATTAGCTGCTGGTATATTGTAAACAACTAATGAGGCTTTTTTACGCTGCTGCACAAAAAACTTTTAGTATTAACCCTTCACCTTTTATCTTTGACAAATGTCAGCCGAAAAAATCATATCAGGGTGGAAAAAACAGCAGTTTAAGCCCATTTACTGGCTGGAAGGGGAAGAAGATTACTATATTGATGTGGTAATTGACTATGCCGAGCATAAAATACTGAGCGAAAGTGAGGCAGGTTTTAACCTTACCATCTTTTATGGCCGGGATGCTGACTGGAGCGCTGTTGTAAATGCCTGCCGCCGCTACCCCATGTTTGCAGAGCGCCAGGTGGTATTGCTGAAGGAGGCGCAGCAGATGAAAGATATTGACAAATTAGAAAGTTATGTGGATAACCCGCTTTCTTCCACCATATTTGTAGTAAGCTATAAAGAAAAAACTTTGGATGGCAGAACGTCCCTTTCAAAAACACTCAAAAAAAAGGCGGAAGTATTCACCTCCAAAAAAATATACGACAGTAAATTACCCGAATGGACGGCAGAAATGGTACAATCCAAGGGCTATTCCATAGCGCAAAAGGCACTGATGCTGCTGGTGGATCATATTGGCAACGACCTTAGCCGCATTGCCAATGAAGTGGATAAAGTATTGGTAAACCTTGGTGGTGAAAAACTGATTACCGAAGATGATATTGAAAACTATGTGGGCGTAAGCAAGGAATACAATGTATTTGAGCTGCAGGATGCCCTGGGTAAAAAAGACCTTGCCAAAGCCATTAAAATCATCAATTATTTTGAGGGCAACCCCAAAGCAGCCCCCATACAAATGGTGTTACCTGCCCTATACAATTATTTCAGCAAGGCCTATATGCTTTGTTCCATGCATGGTAAGGATGATAAAACCGCGGCAACTGCCATTGGCGTAAACCCTTTTTTTATTAAAGATTATCATGCCATTGTTCGTAACTACTCTTTTAGTGGAGTGGAACAGGCACTGCTGCTGCTGCACCAGTATAACCTGCGTGGTGTGGGCGTAGGCGATACAGGCACGCCCGATGCCAGTCTGCTGAAGGAAATGGTGGTGAAAATGATGGGATGATTTGATGAGGTACTGTATATCCTGCCCTGATACGTTACCCTACTACTTATTTACAAGTGAAATTGCTCATACATACATTCACCTTCAGAACAGTGTAAGTGGGCTTCCTGTTTCGCAAGGGGAACAGCAACAACCGCTATTACAATTTGATGATTTTATTTTTTACTGCGTATACAACCAGCCCCATCCTGGTTTTTAACTGTAGTTTTTCAAACAGCATGTCACGGTATCCCTCTACAGTACGGGGGCTGCAAAACATTTTTTCGCCAATTTCCTTATAAGTCAGTTCGGAAGCAGCATATTGCAAAAACTCAATTTCTTTGGCGCCTAGCGGCACGTTAATACTGTCGGCCTTATCTTCGTTTACAATATTATTCAGCAGTTTGCCGGTTGCCCAGGAAGGGAAAAAATACCCTATGTTTACCAGGGTGTCCAATGCCAGGTTGAGTTCGGCTGGATGTATATTCTTATGCAAAAATCCTTTTGCCCCGCATTTGATCATTTTTATCAGCGCTTCATCCTCATTCTGCATGGTAAGGGCCATTATCTGCACCTGCGGGTGATGCTGGGTAAGCCAGCGGGCCGTTTCATACCCGTCCATCAGGGGCATTGAAATGTCCAGTAAAACAATATCTGGTATATTCCCTTTTGTTTTAAATTTTTCCAGCAGCATAAGACCATTTTCAACCTCGTAAAGAATTGTATATTTTTTATTGCTGGCAATAATATTGGCAATTGCCTTGGCAATCAGCAAATGGTCGTCAACAATTACTATGCTATGCTCCATAAGCTATGGTAAACCATTTTTTTGTGAAAACATTACTTTTGTGCAGGTTCCCTTTCCGGAATTGCTTGTTTGTATCAATTCGGCCCCGATGATGGCTGCACGTTTTTTTATACTTTTCAGGCCTATGCCCTGCGATTGGCTGGCGGCTTCCGTATCAAACCCTATCCCATCATCGCAAATGCAAAGGGTAAAGGGGCCATGCTTGTTTTCGATGGTAATGCTGATTTTTTTGCAACAGGCATGCTTTAAACTGTTTTGTATTGATTCCTGTACAATGCGCAAAACCGTATTGGCCACTTTGGTATCCATATTAATGCTGTTGCAATCGGTATCAAAATGTACCGCACATATTTTCAACTGCGCTGCCCTGTTGCATTCCCTTTGCACTGAATGTACAATATCCATTTGTTCATCAGCCTGCTTTAACAGGCGTCGGGAAAGCAAACGCAGCTCATCCAGTGATTCATTGATGAGGGAGCTGCTCAGTATCAATACATCGTTCAGTCCGGGGTATTTGTTTTCATATTCAGTATGCTGCAGGTGCAGGCTGGCCAGGGTCAGTTTTTCTGAAATGGAGTCATGTATCTCTATGCCGATATGCTGCATCGTTTCTTCCTGTACCTCCACCTTCACTTTCAGCAATTCTGTCTTGTGCAGCTCTTCCGTTGCTTTCTTTTCGTTTTCATAGGCCATTTTCTTTTTACGGTATTGGAGCAGCAGCGCAATTGTTAATACCACAAATGCGATGATGGCCAGGCTTACCAGGGCTATGAAAAGGATGATTTCGGTTTCCCCCATATAAAAGCTATTGTGAATAAGGCATACATGATATAATTGAGAAAATAAATAATGTGGAAATAACTGGTATAGATATTCCTGTAATGATTGTAAAGATAATTACCCATGCCATAAAAAGGAAGTGAGAATGAATAGAAAACAAATAAACCCATGCATACCCAAAACACCATATTTGTTTTAATAAAAATGATGGCATTGCCTGTAGCCAACTTGTACAGGGCTGTAAGAATGAGTACCAGCAACAATACATTGCCAGCGGTATAAGAAAAAGAGCTTATCCAGGTGTACGAGCCTTTGGGTATGATAAACATGTCTGCCACCCAGCAGGAGATATAAATGCAGGCGGCTGCCACCGGCAACCGCCTGAAAGTTGTTTGGGCAAATGCCTTATGAAACAGCCAGGTGAAAAACAGGATCTCCAGCGGAATGACAAAATAATTGTAAAGCGCAAGGTTGGCTCTGGCCAAATCCTGGTATTTGAGATATTTGCCAATAAACTCCGCTATTATAATTACGGCTAAATAAACAGGAAAAAACTTCCAGTATGTTGCCCTGATTTTTTTCCAGTTTAAAAAACCGGCAACACAGGCCGTAATCTCCAATGCATTTAATATCAGTCTCAGTACGTCAATCAGTTTCAAAACAGGTTATGAGTTTTTTTATACAGTTTAATTAAGCCCCATGCCCACAATGGTACCTGGCGGCGACATATCGCCATGGTTCATCACCGGTTGGGTAAGTGTGCCGTCAGCTGATTTAAAATATTGATTTTCTTTTATAGAAAACAGCAACATACTTTTATTAGCTGCAACAAAAGTTGGATTTTTCATTAAATCACCCAGGGGCGCAGGCTTGCAGTTATCTGTTCCCCAATGCCATGGATCAAAATCCCAATGCACATTGCTGTTGCCCAAATCCTGGTAAGTAGGTACCATAAATAAAGTATGATGCTGCGCATAAGTGTCGGGCAGGCCTGTTACATCAGGATTGTTCATATTAACAGGGTATCTTCCATAATAAATCCTGATGCCCAATTGAAGCGGGTTGGGGCAGGGGTGTTTGCAGGTTTCCTTCTCAATTTTCCAGATAAAATTTTTTAACGATTCCAAACTGAACCAGATGCTGTTGGCATCCGGATTACCTTCACTTATTTGCAACAGTGGCTGGTTGAGTGTTTTGTAATTGGTGAATATTTTTTTTGCAAAACTGGGGGTTATACCCGCAAACGGTGTTGTTGTGTGATCGGTACAGGGGTTGCAGGGTTGAGCTGCAACCGGGGCTGTTGCTAAATCGGCTTTGTTGCAGGACATAAAAAGAATAACACCAAGGAATATGGCGTTGGTAACAAACAAAACATTTTTCATGCTAATTTTTTTTATTGGTTGAGTGATTTGTTTACAGCTAAAACTACAATAAAAGTATAATTGAAGATACACCACTTTATAAGAAACCACTTACAAATATGGATATAACAAACTGGCTTTCAATAGCATACATAAAAATACAGGCTGCAAGAAACCGTTGTTTAGCTGCACAATACCGTTAAACAACGGTACTGATAAACGAATTTTAAGTATAAAAGCGCTTGCAGCCCTCTTTTTTTGCAGCGTTGTTTATCCGGCCCTGCGCACAAGAAACACCGGATAAATCAGTCGTTTACTTTTAACAATCCAGTTGTTCCAACCTTGTTTTCTTTACCCAAAGGCAGCAAATTTGTACCTGTTGAAGCGGTATAAAACAATAGTTATTTTCCGGAAAATAAAATGACACTGAAAGTTTCCAGGGAACTGCACTACCTGTTTGGGTTAGTGTACTTCCCGCTTTATGCAACTTCAATAATCGCCGGGTAAAGCAGCTTACAGTGCATTTGCCGGGTATGTAACCAAATTATCAAATCACTGTGTACCGGGAAACCTTTGCCGGCTTCTCTGTATAAAGTTAAAAAAATGTTTATGAAACTAAAACAATTAATTGCAGCTACCTGCTTTTATATTGCCTGCTTATTTGGCAATGCGGCGCAGGCCCAGGTGGTATTTCCTCCCAATTTTGAGCAGGATGTGCAGGCGGAGTACAATGCACTGCCCACTAAGGAAGTCACCTATCCTAAATATTTGAATTATAAACGTACCGTTTTTACTGAGCAAAGCAATATAGCCAACGGGCTTGCAGCACTCTACAATGGGTGTGCTAAGGGCAATACTGCCTGTGGTAATGGTGATTTTGAAAGCGGCTTGAATACGGCAGAGTGGAGCGGTGCTTTCGGAAGCATATCCTATACACAGCCCAATGCCAACCCTGCTGCGATGACGGCTGGGTTTAGTGCCCTGAACCTGCTATTGGGAGATGCGAATGCCAGGCATACCCTTGTAACTGCGGGAAATGACCCCATCACCGGGGTAAGCATGGTTGCACCCGGCGGTTCAACCCGGGCCCTGCGGCTGGGCAATAGCGATGCTGGCTCTGGTGCCGAGCTGATTTCGAAACGGATTACAGTAGCAGCCGGGCAAACCAGCCTGAGCTTTATGTATGCTACCGTACTGCAGTTTCCCACAAACCCTGTGCATACTGCTGATGAGCAGCCCACATTCAGGGTGAGGGTTTTTGATTGCGACAATGGTGGGCAGGAGCTGTTCAATGTATGCAACCTTGGCAATAACAGCAACCAGGTAATAGCCAACCAGGCTAACCCTTTTTTTAATACCATTACATACGACAATGAGCCGTTGGTATACACACAATGGCTGTGTGCACAAATCAACCTGTCAGCTTATGTTGGCAGAACGGTGAACATCGTATTTATTAACGAGGATTGCTCCAAGGGCGGGCATTTTGGGTATACCTATCTTGATAATTTATGCACTGCTACCAATTGTCCTACAGGTAACATAACAGTTGGCCGCACACCATCCTGCGGCTCCGGGCCAATCTGCTTTAATTATACATTGCCACAAAGCAACGGGCAAACCGGCACTGCGCAGATCAATTTAAACCTGTACCAGAATGGTGTGCTGCTGCAAACTATCCCCAGCCCGGTATTATCCAGCGGCTCCAGTTATTGTTTTACGGTAAACCCCACGGCCATACCCGGTATTAACGATAACCTGGCAGGGTACGATTTTTCTGCCACGGCCAATTTCGCTATCAACGGTTTTACACTTGCTCCGATAACGGCAGGCAACCCACCCACGGGCCAGGTAGCGGGGCAAAACAATGATGTGAGTATCTATTGTATTGATCAATGCTGCCCGGGCCGCAACCTCGTAAAAAATCCAGGCTTCGAGCTGGGCAACCAATCCTTTTTGTCGGCATATACCTACACCCCAATAGTAGCTGCCGGCACTATTACTACCGGCCGGTATAATGTCATGACTTCAGCGCAGGGGCTGGTAGTTTCTCCCACATGGAATGTAAATTGCCTCAACAATGGCCGGCACCTGTATATCAATGGTGCCACTGGTCAGTCAACCCCTGCCAAGCTGGTATGGAGGCAAACAATGCCAGTTAGCCCGGGTAAATTTTATAAGTTTTGCTTTGATGCAAAAAACCTGCCTCAATGCGGGTTTGATGTAAAACCCAGGCTGAATGTAACCTTTTCAATTCCGAACTTTGACCTTGCCAACCAGCTTATTGACGTACCAGCCGGGGCCTGCAACTGGAAAACCATCGGCCAGGTGATTACTGTACCTGCGGGTACTACTTCAATTACCATTGACATTACGCTGAATGAACAGCCTGTTGGCGATGGCAATGACCTTGCACTGGATAATATTGCGCTGGTGGAAATACCGCAGGTGACGCAGGCGGAAGTATTGTTTAATGTAAACTTTATTAATGTTACCGCCACCACATTCGGGCTTTCGGCGGCACCGGTGGCCTGGCCGGTAGGGCGTGGTTGCGGTTATTATTGGGAAGTGGAAGAAGTAACAGGTGCTGCTAACACAATAGTGCCTGGTACTGCTGTGTACAACCCTTCGCAATGGTGGGGGCTTTATCCCAATACTTTCCCGGGATACAATGGCACCAGTGTATTGTTGGGCAACAACCCCGGCGTGTTTAACATCAATAAAAAATACCGTATTGTTTACGGGCGCTGGTGCGAATGCGAGGCATGGAACAGTTATGCAGTAATTGTGGATCCCCTGAACCGTACTGCGCTAAGAGATGATAAATACGTAATGCCGCCTGCTCAAATTGCTGTTATTATTGCCAACACAGGTAATGTGGCCAGGGCAAGCAGCATTATGGCCAGCCCCCTGCAAAAAACAACGCCAACTTTTCCCACGATAGCAAAGCTGGGCGCTGCTGCCATGCAGGTATTTCCTAATCCTGCAAACAACGATTTGGTTGTTGTACTACCAGCAGGCAATTCCGGAGGGCAATTGGTTATTTATGACGCACAGGGAAAAGTTATAAACAAAATACCTGTTGCCATTAAACAAAGCAGTAAGCATATTAACATCAGTGCTTTAACGGCTGGAAACTATGTAGTTCAGTTTACTGCTGCCGGCGGGGCAGTAACAGAAAGGCAAAAGTTTGTGAAGTTGAATAAGTAGATTTTTAGTTGCGGATAAAAGCCTGATGCTGTAAAAAGCGTCGGGCTTTTTTTTTAATCCCCATCCTTTAAAAGATGCAGGAGAAGTGATTGGAGGCAAGGTTGACGAAAATGGTGAGATGTTAGTTCCTGTGAACTGTTATTTATTATACTGTAAGAAACCGTTGTTTAATTGAAATATTCCGTTAATTAACTGGCCTGCAGTATAAAAAACGCCGTATAAATCAGTTGTTTGTTATTAATAATCCAGTTGTTCATCTTTGTTTCCTTTGTGCAAAGGCAGCAAATTTGTGCTTGTTGAAGCAATACAAAGTTTGAGTTATTTTCCGGAAAAAAATTAATCTGTATCAATATATTAATGGGAGTTGCGCTACCCATTCTGACTTAAATGTTTCGGTGTATCAGGGGTCTCGTTTTAACCCCGCAATAATAACACAATGGAGTTCATTAATATACTACTGCCAGTTGAATTGCAACAGACTTCTTTTCACTGGATAGAGGATGAGTATATTACTAAAATGATTTATTAACGTTAAAAAAAATTATCTATGCAACAATTTTTGAGTTCATCATCCAGGCGTCTATTATTTTTATTTGTCTTTTTACTATCCTTAAGTTTTGCTAATGCCCAACTGGCCAGGCTGTCGCAACGCCCACCGGCTAATGGGCAGGGCGGTTGGTCTACCAGTGGTTTTACAGTATGCGGGGCTGCTACGAGAGATATCCTTGTTGAGTATAATTTTTGTGGCCCTTTTCCAAATGGCCCTTGTACCATTAACAGTGCTTGCGGAGCCAACCCTTACAGAATGAATTTCAGGCTATTCCGCAATGGCAACCAGGTAGCCAATACCACCTATACAGCCTCACAGGCCTGGGGTAATTGGCCACTTTACAATTTTGCGGTACAACCCGGTGTTTACCAGGCCGAAATCCGCCTGGAATTGCGTAGTGGTTTCTGGCCTTTTTGTTCGTGGAACAATCATCAAACTACGGTAACCAACACATTTACAATAACGCAGACACAGGCGCAACCTAATTTCAATATCAATGGCATCCCTATTCCTTCAGGTGGCAGCCCTATAAATGTTTGTGGCAGCAATATCCGTGTAAATGCTGCAACTACTACCTGCGAAACAAGGTATATGGTAAGCATACAGGAATGTGATCTTTGGTGGAGCCGTACTGGTCAATACGAAGTGGATGTTTGGTTCAACGGCCAGGCGCCGGACAATATCAACTTACAGCAAATTGCACTTAACTACAGCCAACCTCCATATTTCACCGGCCCTTCAACCAGGTACAATACTGGTTTATTTGGTGGAAACCTGCCAAATGGCCAACCCCGTTATTACAGGGTGAGTATTTGCGTGAATGAACCTGGCTGGGTTTGTAAAACAGCCTTAATAAAAGTGGATGGCAACTGCCGTGCAGTCCCAGGGCCCGCTGATGTTAATGTATATACTCCAATTGCTGCCGGTAATGAGGGTGGAGGCAAAGCCAACCTCAACTATGATCTTATCCGCAATGGGGATGATTCGAAAACAAACGTGGATACAGAACCCTGCTCAGGTAAGATTATTACTACCCGAACAGATGAGGCAGCCGGTAGTATAGAAAAAAGCAACATGCCAGTTGCAGTAAACCATGGACTGCCAGAAGTTGCAAGCAACATAACAGCCAAATTATCACCCAATCCTGCCCAGGGCCAGGTTGCTCTTTTGCTTAACCTTAAGCAGGAAACTTTAGTGCAGGTGAATATTGTAAACGCTGCTGGTGTACGCATCAGGCAAGGCCTGGTAAACAGGAAACTGATGCCGGGGCAACAAAACCTGCCTCTTGATATAAGTGACCTTACATCTGGTATTTACATTGTAGAAATTGCAGCAGGTGAACAGGTGAGCAAACAAAAACTTGTCATCAACCAGTAAAGGTTAACGGTTGGTATTAATTTAAAACAGGCAGTCTCACAAACTGCCTGTTTTTATTTGGCATTATACACCGGGGTTTATTACACAGCTTTTCCGTTTCGCCGGGGTTTTCGCCGAAGCTGAACCAGTATTCGCATCGGTGCAGCGGGGTTTCACCGTTAGCATATGCACATATAAAGTGTACCCAGTAAAAACCCTGCTGTAACCTGAACTCAGGCAGTTGCTGGTGATAGCCCGGCTGATGCCCCCATTATCTCCCTATCTCGTCAATCTCACTCCCTGCTAAAAACGTATCTTTGCAACCAATTAGTTTTTTATGAGCCGTAAAGGAAAGGTTTTGATGGCAATGAGTGGCGGTATAGACAGTACCGTGGCGGCACTTATGCTGCACCATGAGGGGTATGAGGTGGTGGGCATTACCATGAAAACCTGGGATTATGCCACCGCCGTGGGTACAACGGGTAAAAAAGAAACCGGCTGCTGCAATTTAGACAGTTTTAATGATGCCCGTGCCGCCGCTGTGCAGCATGGTTTTCCGCATTTTATATTAGACATAAGGGACGAATTTGGTGATTTTGTAATTGAAAACTTTGTGGACGAGTACTTAGCCGGCCGCACGCCTAACCCTTGTGTAATGTGCAATACGCATATAAAATGGCGTGCCCTGCTGAAACGTGCTGATGCGCTCAACTGCGATTTTATTGCCACCGGGCATTATGCACAGGTACACCAGCACAGCAATGGCCGCTACTTCATCCGCAAGGGTATTGACGATACCAAGGACCAGAGCTATGTACTTTGGGGGCTGCAGCAGGATCTGCTGAGCCGTACCCTGCTGCCATTGGGCACCTACCATAAAACGGCCATCCGCCAGATGGCACACGACTTTGGCTACCCCGAACTGGCTAAAAAAGCGGAGAGCTACGAAATTTGCTTTGTGCCGGACAATGATTACCGTGGCTTTTTAAAACGCCGGGTAGACGGACTGGAAGAAAAAGTGAATGGGGGCAATTTTGTGGACAAAAGCGGTAAAATACTCGGCAGCCACAAAGGTTATCCATTTTATACCGTGGGGCAGCGCAAAGGGCTTGATATTGCCCTGGGCAGGCCGGTTTTTGTAACTACCATTGTGCCGGAAACCAATACGGTAGTGCTGGGTGAAGAAACTGACCTGAACGGCAGTGAAATGAACGTTACCAAACTGAACTGGATAAAATACGATGGCATTACTGAAGGCCAGGAAGCCATTACCAAGATACGTTATAAAGATAAAGGTGCTCTTGCCAACCTGTACACATACGAAAATGGGGTAAATGTGCGTTTTTATGAAGATGTAAAGGGCATTGCCCCGGGGCAGAGTGCAGTTTTTTATGAAGGGAATGATGTGATTGGAGGTGGAATTATACAAAGAAATATGCAGCCTTTTGCAGTATAGCAGGGTCTACTATTATAATAATTAACTGTTTTTATGAAGAAATTGTTTTTTTTATCCGTCGCTGCTTTTTTGCTGCTGGCATCCTGCAGTAAAAAAACAGAAGTACTCGACCTGGGCGACCTGAAAGATTTTAACCTGCAGCAGCCGGGTAAATATGTTATCTACAAATTAGATTCGCTGCTGTACATCAACTTTGGGCAAAAAGATACTGTGGTGAGTTATTTTGCCAAGGATTCAGTGGTTGCTCAAATTACAGATAACCTGGGCCGCCCTGCTTACCGCATTTTCAGGTTCGTACGCAAAACTGCTACTGAAGCCTGGCAGGCCAACAATACTTTTATGACAGTGCCTACTGATAACGGAGTAGAATTTGTAGAAAATAACCAGCGTTACATCAAATTAAGACAACCATTGAGGGATGCTTATTCGTGGAAAGGCAATACCTACATTGATACCTATTCGCTTAACTCTGAGGTTAAATACCTGGATGATTGGGATTATGTGTTTGAAAATATGGATGCTACCATTACCCTGGGAAGCATTATAGTAAACAATACCGTAACTGTGAACCAGCGGGATGAAGTAATTGGTAATATTACCGACCTGAACAGCTACAGCGAAAAAAACCTGGGCATTGAAAAATATGCAAAGGGAATAGGCCTGGTGTACCGCAATTTTTTACACAGGGAGTACCAGCCACCCACGCCTGGCCGGCCCGGCTATAAAACTGGCTATGGTGTAACGATGACGATGCTTTCGCACAATTAATATAAAGCGCATTTTATTAAACCGGGATTCGTTCCGGTTTTTTTATGTCTGTCAAACAATGGAATAGCCTCTTGCATAAATGATGATGTATTACTTATTACTACTACGGTCAGACGGGTCTCTTGCCACAGCCTGCTCCGCATGGGCAGAGCAAGCAATGGTCTTGCCGCAGGCTTGGTTCGTCTGAATTGACTTTTACAACAACAATCCTTAATACCCACAAAAAAGCCCGGCAATTGCCGGGCTCAGTATTAGAAAAAATCTTAAACCTATTTTGCAGGAGCAACTTCTACTGTGGTAGTAGCTTTGCCGGTGATGGGTATCTGCATACCAGACACTTCAATATTACCGGTTGTTTCTGTAGTGGTTGTTTTTTTAGAAAGCAAGCCCGTTGCAATATCTACCAGCATGATACCTGTTAATTTAGTAGCGCTTACAATATTCATTGACATTCCCTGGGCTTCCATTGTCTTTTCAATACTGCCGGTTCCTGTAAATGCAAATTCAGCAATACCATCTTTAATAGCAGTAAGTGTATAAGTGGTGGCAGTTTTTGTTTTGCCATCTTTATCATTGCTTACACTCTCCACAAAAGTATCGCCAATTTTCATTTCCTTACTATCAGGAAAAAGATTGAATGCAGGGCTTGCGCCATTTTGTGCCAGTCCCATATTACTCATCATACCGGTCATCATATCGCCTTCACTGCCTTCTGATGCTTTTGGCGCTTCCGGCTTTACTACCGTTTTTTCTATCACTTTACCATCCATACCCACTGTAAAAGTGGTGGGTTTGCCTACCATACTATTCATGGTTTCGCCCATTTTCCCTTCCCGGTCTTCTTTTTTATCAGAATCATAATTCATATCCTGCCCCATTACACTGGCCGAAAACACCAGCCTTTGTGTTGTGCTGGCAGATTGATAGCCTTCCGAAGCGGCCGTTTTTATTTCAAGCACCTGGTAGGTGGATGTTTCAATGGGAATTTCCATCGTCTGACCCATGGCTTCCTGTGTCATATTAGCCTTGGTAACAGTGTTTACATTGTATTTTTTTCCTGCTTCCAGTTTTACGGCAGGTTTAAACGTTTGAGCTGTTGCTGCAAAACCGGCCGCAACTGCCATCAGAACCAGTACATTTTTTTTCATTTGACTTATTTTACTTTATTTGAGTACAAAGATGCTTATTTGGTTGCAAAGCTATCTACTTTTCATTAATTTTAACGTATTGTTTAACGTCTTACAAAAGGCTTTTTCGTACTAATATTGTAAGAATCTGAGCATTTGGTTGTTGATGGCCAAAATTAGTGCCTTACGGCCACCGCTCAGGCCAATGGGTTTAATATCTCTTATCTCACCATGTATACGCAAACTTGCCTCCACAGGAAAAGAGGTATTAAAAAGGCCATTGCCCATGCCAAGGCTTAGTGTTGGCAGCATGGCATCGTACCGGCCCTCATAAGGCGTTACACCATAAAAATTGCCCCCACTCAATATATCGGCTTTACCATCTTTATTAAAATCGCTGCTGTAAAAACTGTATAATGGCGCCCATTGCAGGGGTGCAGGTAATTGCCTGGCGGTAAAATTGCCTTTACCATCATTCAGCCATAATTGCGATGATAATGTACCGGCCTCAAACAGTTTTGCTTTGTCTAACCGGTTTCCAAAAATTTCAGTCACTGTTTTACCTGCCATTTTACTATAGCCCAGGTATTCTTTTTTAAGATAGGGCAATTGCTTTTCCAGGTCTTCCTTGCCCAAAAAAGGATAATTTCTGCCATGCCGGTTGATGGTGAGCAATTGATCCTGCACCTGGTTATTGTCAATATCGGCCACGTACATTTGCAATGGTGCATTTTCTGATGCCATTAATTTACTGTTTAGCCCATAATTACCCAGCAGCAAATCGTCATCGCCATCACCATCCATATCGGCAGCATAAACCGAGTTCCACCAGCCATTTGATGCAGCAGACACAGCCTGCTTTACCAACTGCTTACCATTATTTTTAAAAACCACCGGCGGCATCCACTCACCAGTAACCACCAGGTCCATTCTGCCGTCTTTGTCCACATCAATAAATACTGCACTGGTAACCATACCAATGTCTTCTAATCCTGGTGCTGCCGTTTTAGTAACAATGCTGAAATTGCCCCTGCCATCATTCTGCAACAGGTACGATAGCGGGATTTCTCCATATATCTGCGAATTGGCTCTGCTGCCTGCAAAAATATCCATATCACCATCGCCATCAAAATCGCTTACCCTTACGCAACTTTTATTTTCAGGCAATGCAGGCAGGCCGGTACTTTTGGTAAAATTTCCTTTGCCATTATTGATAAACAGCCTGTCATCCAGTTGCACCACTTTTCCATAAAACTCATTGCCACCGCTTGCCACATACAAATCCATATCCTTATCGCCATCTGCATCAAAAAATACCGCATCCACATCTTCACAAACAGAATCAGCACCCAGCACAAATTTATTAGTAGAAGTAAAGCCGCCCAGTTTGTTCTGTACAAACAATTCGCCGGGCTGCAGTTTGGCACCACACACATAAAAATCATCCAGCCCATCGCCATCCACATCAGCCACTGCTACTTTTGGTCCCGCTGTTGAAAGCTCATGCGGTATAAACCATTGCCGGTTAAAATCAATAAACGAAAGATTTTCTTTGTGCTGGAAAGGGAGGTTAATACTGCTGGTAATATCGGTAAAAACCGGTGGCTTATCTGTCCCAAGCTGTCTGGCTATAAATGCTTCTATGTCCGCAACAGAATCCCTGGCATCCAGTACGTTCAGCATCAGCTTCTGGTTACTTACGATGCTGACCATGCGCTTAATTTTGTTATCCGGCCAAATCACCAGCAGACTGTCCACCACTTTATTTTTTCCCAAACCAAATTGCAGCAATGGTTCAGAGCAGCTCATAAAACCATGCACGGGTTGCAGTTGCCTGTATTGCATGGTGCCACCACTGTAAGCAAATATTTTCACCCCAATACCAAAAGGATTTTTTTTGCTGCCTTTAAATGCGAGTGTGAGGTAATTATTGGCTGTATC
>JANMDL010000684.1:0-10050 GCA_031376295.1 Chitinophagales bacterium | reverse complement strand
ACGATTTCTGGGTAATAACTTACCTGAATGACTACACCGATTGCAGGGTACAGGTATTTACCCGTATGGGGCAGTTGGTGTATCAATCAAGCCGGGGATACCGTACACCCTGGAACGGCACCCGCAATGGTAAACCACTGCCCTTTGATACCTATTATTATATCATTGAACCTGGCAATGGCAGGCTGCCGCTTACGGGTTATGTTACGATAGTGAAGTAGAGTAGTACAACCCGCCGGCGTAGTTAATTTTGCAGCCTTGCAGCAGCAAAATATTGGTAACTGAATGAATTTCTGCTAACCCCGGAGCAGGAGCGATTCTTTTTCACTTTTCAACCCCCATGCCTCCGCCATTGATAATTGAAACAGCACAAACCAACTGCAGTACCCGGGGATTAGTTGCCTGTCAACAGTTGTCTGTAAACTTCCATCCCCCTATAAGCCCATCAAAGCCGCACAATTCTTAATTTTTAATTTTTAATTAATTTTTAATTGACTTATCTTGTAATATCCGGGGTTTTTAATGGCTAAAATATTTTATAGTAACAAAACACCGGTTGTATTGATTTAATAAAATATAAACCATATTTATGATGCTGCAATTTTCAAGGTACAAAACGATGGCCCTCGCCGGGCTTTTAGCTATTGCTGTATTATTCAGCAGTTGCTATTCCTACAGGGTGGCTACACATGCACAGGCAGGTTCGGAGCTGTCTAAACCAGTAACAGCGCATGCTTTTTTTTGGGGGCTGATACAAAAGCCGGCGCAGATTCATACACCTGTGTGTGATTCGCTGCAGCTAAACGGCATGTCGGAAGTAACGGTTAAATCAAATTTGGGCTATTCACTCATTACTGTGATTACACTGGGTATATGGAGCCCGGTAAAAGTGCAGTGGAGATGCAGCAAACCCTGCAAAGTACCCGGCTCATTATAAATCACATTGTATGAAAATAGTAAAAACAGGGAAAAAGCAATGGAAAAATAAGCTTGAAACCTTTAAGGTGAGCATCAAGGATTTGTATGAAATTGGAAATGACCCGGGACTGCCTCCCCTTGAAAAGTATAATGATACAACTGCAGGTATTCAAAAAATAATTGGAGAAGCCATAGCCGCCAATATGCCGCTGCGTTTTTTGGGCGCAGGCTGGTCGTGGACAAAAATTGCTACTGCCGAAGATGGTATAATGGTGAATACCAAATTGCTGAACCAAACACTTACCCTTACACCCAAAAGCGTAGTACCGGGCTATACGGGAGATGTAAAGAAACTCTATTTCGCCCAGTGCGGTAATGGCATTTGGGAACTGAATGATGAGATGAGGCAGGCCACACCCGGGCTTTCTTTAAAAACCTGTGGTGCCAGCAACGGGCAAACCATTGTTGGCGCTATGTCCACAGGTGCGCATGGTGCTACCATTGATGTGGGGGGCGTGCAGGATTATGTGGTGGGTATGCACATTATTGTTGGCCCCAACCGGCATGTATGGCTCGAAAGGAAATCGGCCCCGGTTGTATCAGCTTCGTTGATTGCGCTGTTTGAAACAGAACTGATTCAGGACGATGACCTGTTTAATGCAGCACTTGTAAGCTTTGGCTGCTTTGGATTTATACACGGTGTTTTACTGGAAACAGAGTCGTTGTTTTTGCTTGAAACCAACATGGGCAGGGTACCTTATGGCAGCGACCTTAAAAAGGCCATGGAAACACTTGATTTCAGCAAGCTGCATTTACCGGGTGGCAGCGACAGGCCCTTTCATTTTTCGGTATCCATTAACCCCTACGATCTTGAAAACGGGGCTTTTTTATATACCCATTACAAAAGGCCCTACCGCAAAGATTATGTGAAGCCGGTAAAAAACGATACAGGCATAGGCCCCGGTGATGCTGCTCCTGCATTTATTGGAAAGCTTACCAAAGTAATTCCAAAACTTGTTCCCACAATAGTTAACAAACTGATTGGTGGTGCATTAAAGCCTTACAGCAGGCAGTTTGGCACCCTTGGCGAAATTTTCGACAATACTGATTTTACCGGCAAGCTGGCAAGCACAGCCCTGGGCTTACCGCTCAACAAAGTAAACCGTGTAGCTGAACTGCTTTTAGAAATCAATAAAACAGATGGCCCCTTTTCCGGGATATTTGCCTTTCGTTACGTTAAAAAAACAAATGCCACATTGGGGTTCACGCATTTTGGCGATTTTACCTGTGTGCTTGAACTGGATGGCATCTTTTCACCCGAAACGGATAAATTTTACCAGGCGGTTTGGAAAAGGCTTGATGACGAAAAAATACCTTTCACCTTTCATTGGGGTAAAATGAGTGATATAAACCCGGACAGGATGAAAAAAATGTATGGCAAAGATGCGGCATCATGGATAGCAGCCAGAAACAAACTGCTGAAACCAGATGCAATGAAAGTTTTTACCAATCCACTGATAACGCAGTGGGGGCTTGATAAAGTGCTGTAAATATTTAATACGTTTTTCTGCTAAGCCGGCAAGTTGTTATGGATGATATTGAATTATTTTATTTGCTTAAAGTGCAAGTTCCTGCCTCTGTTTTTTTGTCAATGTTTTTACAGCAAGCGCATATGACTCATCCAGCCATTGTAATATCAATTTATCCTCGATGGTATTGTCCATCATTATCATTGTCCAGTGCCTGTTACTGAAATACGCATGTTTTTGCAGGGCCGGATAAGTAGCCCTTAGTTCATCAATTTTATCAGGGTTACAGCGCACACTTATACCTGCAAATGAGTTTACATCAGTTGCCGTAAACATTTTACCGGCAACTTTAAATACCAGCACATCCGGGAGTTTTGGAAAAGGAAAACTTTCTGTTACTTCTTTCTTCTCAATGCAGTAATTGCGGTATGTTTCAATATTCATAATGGCATTTTTTACTGCAGTTTCTCAAATGCATATTTCTCGGCTTTCGTTACCGTTTTCCATTCATCTGTTCTAAATGTCAGTGCGGGCAACCCTTCTTTATTAAATAAATTACACTCAGAAGCATCACCCATCCACCCGAAATGTACCGCCACGGGGCTGGCTACTTTGTCTGACGAAAGGATTATTTTATTGTCTTTTATCATTGCTTGGGCAAAATAAAACACCCTGTCAGCGCCGGCTATTTCAAAGCCTTTGATATAGCCGTATTTGTCGGGGGTATACAAGCCTGTTCCTGTATTGATGAATGACAAAATGATTTCACTGTCATTTATCTCCATTGATTTATAAGTGGGGCCATTGCAAACCATTTGCTTTCCATACAAATTGTTTAATGCAAGTGCAGCCAGTCGTTTTCCCACATCCTGTTTATTAGTTGGATGAATATCTTTGGGGTCAGTAACCAGGTCGGTAGTTACTGCCATGGCCGTATTGGGCAGCGCCAGTGTCATTGTTTGCGCCTCTCTTAACTCGGCCCAGCCGCAACCTTCATTGCTGTTTCCGCTGGTTACAAAAGAAGCTAATTGCACAAAGTAAAAAGGAAAATCACCCTGAGCAAACTTTTGCCTCCAGTCGTTTATTAAAAGGGGAAATGCTTTTCTGTATTGATAAGCACGCCCCGCATTCGACTCCCCCAGGTACCATAATACGCCTTTAAAAGCATAAGGAACCAAAGGCGCAATCATTGAATTATAGCAAAGCGAAGGTAAAGAGTTTTGATCAGGCGTTTTATAAACAGATTCAACCTGGAAGCTCCATTTGCCGGCAAGGGAAACTGTCCTGTTGCCCAGTACCAGTTTCAGGTCTGCCATGTCGCCATAAATTCCGCCACCGCCGCCATTATCAACCACCCTTACCGCTATCACATTCCTGCCCGGTTTTAAAATCCCTTTATCTACAGGATATTTCCTCAATGCATCCCACTGGTGGATACTGCCAACTTTGATGCCGTTAACATAAGTTACATCGTCATCATCAATTTTGCCAAGAGACAGTATAGTCATTCCGCTAATGTCATCCACAGATAACTCAACCGTTTTTCTTAACCAAACAATGCCATCAAGTTCTCCAATGCTTTGCTGCTCCCATAATTGCGGTACATTAATTTTGGGCCAGCGGCTGTCATCATAATCAGCAGCTTTAAAATACGATGCATCAATATTACCCAATTTGTTTTCCTGCATGGCTTCTATTCTCTTTGTCAAACCATTGCCTTTTAATTTCCTGACAGAATCAAGGCTAATTTTGGGCATTCCGGCAATCATTTCTTTAAATTCACCGCTGCTTTCAAAACCCTCACGGCTTATCCAGGTTTCAATATTAGTGCCACCCCAGCAGGTATTTATTAAGCCAATTGGAATATTACTGTTGTCATGAATAATTTTTGCAAAAAAATAACCAATGCCCGAAAAATCTGCAACAGAGGCAGGGTTACATTTCTTCCAGGCAGCAGGTTTTATATCGTTTTCCGGTAATGAATTTACAGCATGTTCAATTTTTATCTGCCTTATAAATGGATACTGGGCTGCAGCCATTTCCTGCTTTGCATTATTAGATTGCCCAACCGTCCACTCCATATTGGATTGCCCGGTACAAAGCCAAACATCACCCACCAGCACATCTTTTAACTGAATGATGTTTTTCCCGTTAATAGTCAGGTCAAACGGTCCTCCAGCATTTTCAGCATCCAACCGTATCATCCATTTGCCGGTTTTATCTGCCTTTGTACTTTTGGTTTGCTTGTTAAACTTTACAACAATGGGTTCACCAGGTTTTGCCCAACCCCATACAGGAACCAGGCTGTTACGCTGCAGTACCATATTACTGCCAAATATATTGGGTAAACTTACCTGGGCAGCAACTGAAAAACAATTGCAGTAAATAATAAGCAGGAAGATGGACAAAGTTTTCATTGCTGTTATATCTTTTCAGATTTTTTAATACATGTTACTGCAAATAACTAAGGGCTATTTTGGCCAGTGGCCAGTTACAGATAATGACAAATAGCATTTAACAGTAATGGAACAATATATCAGTAAAAGTAAGCTCATCTATTGAAAAAAAGTAAATTTTTAAGTGATTAGTTGCCATTAAAAGGTAATGATTCAGTGCTGCAATCGACTTTAAAAAAATAGTGTAAATTTTAATAATTCCGGCTATAGGGTGCATATGGATGTTTATAGCTTGCCGTACTTATCTGGGTTGCGTACGTACGCATAAGTGCCCACAGCTAACTGCCCGTGGGGGAGTTGTCAGTAAAAATCAGGAATGCACCCAACAATACTTTCCTGTTTTGCCATTGAACCCATTTTGATTTCATACTCACCCTTTGCCAATGCCGCAGTATTTAACCGTACCTGGTTTATTCCTGCATTAACAGTCACCTCTTTTACCAATACCACTCTTCCCAACTGGTCAATAACTCCTATAGTTACCTTATCTTTTAGAGTGCAGTCATATTTCAGCACAGCTTCCTGGTTTACGAGTTGTACATAAGCACAAGCTTGTTTTTACCCAAGGGAATCGCAATAGGCTTAACTTCAGAATATTTGCCACGGCCATCAATATCCAACTGGTAAATCCGGTAGAAGATTGTTTTTCCTTTCTGCTCCATTACCGGTATATCATCAACCCGTAATTTTTAAGCGCATTGCTGTTGCCGCTTGCTGCCACCGATGCAATTGTTTCAAAAGTATTACCTTCTATACTGCGCAGAACCAGGAAGTTTTTACTGTTAATCTCCGTCAGCGTACTACAGTGCAGCTTAACCCGGTCTTTCAACCCGCCAAAGTGAGTATGCCTCAATGCAGGCCCCGCTGTTCTTAATTGATATAAATTAAAATTTGGCAGCAAAATCAGGCTTTACTAATTCCTGTATAAATTATCTGTTTATAAAACTTCAGATTCATAATAAAAAACAACAGCCATACTGCCTGCTGGCGGTATGGCTGTTGAATGACACAGTGCTTTTTATTAATTGAGTACCGTAATTACCGGCTTTTTACAACCCGGCCATTGTACAAATTACGGTTGTCACGCCCTGTTACTTTTATAATATAACTGGCGGCAGCAAATTTAGACAGGTTGATGCTGTTGTTTCCCTGCTTTACTGTACTGGTGTACACAAGGTTGCCAACATTGCTGAACACCTGTATGGTACCACCGTCGCCGCTATACAACTGTACATTCACCACATCTGTAAATATGGAAGGAGATACTTTTACTGCAGCTGCAGTTTCTTTGCTTATCATATTTCTTCCCAGTGTAACCCTGAGGCCGCTGGCAGGGTCTGTTACCTGAATGCAGTAAACTGTTTTACCGCTTTCATGCACAGGAGCTGTATAGTAATAATTATCCCCGGCAGCATCAGCCTGGTTAAACGTAGCCAGCTTTGCAAAAGGAGCCCCGTCATTACTGCTGTACACATCGCTGGTAATTTCTTCCCTGTCAGTAATTACCTGCCACCTTAATATACCGGCATCATCGCTTACGGTTTTCACTTCCATTACGGGTGTGCCCAGGGCAATATAATATGCCAGGCCGGGTTCACCTTTAATGGTGGCCCTTACCCTGTTAAGTGCAAAAGCATAAGCACCATCTGCCGGAACTTTTATTACTGCTTCGCCGATATTGTTCACCGGCGCAGTTACCAGCAGGGTACCACCGGAAGGAGTGCTGTAAAATTCCAGTTCAGAAAACGGTACGCACCCGGTAACCTGGTAATACTGAACGCCGTCTTTTATGTAGCCGGTTGCTTTTTTCTGCACGCCGTCCTGCGCAGTTACAGCAGCAACAAGCAGCAAAGCAAAGGCAGTTGTCATTATTCTTTTCATATCAATAAATTTATTTGATTAGTGTGATTTGGTGATTGGTTTGAATGTAACAATATCTGCAATGTCGAAAATAACACCGGTTTGGCCACAACCATTGCACAATAAATTGCGCATACTCTGTTCCCGCATCATCAGGTCATTAAAGCCCCTGATGGTGGCCGCTCCGGTTGGTCTTCCGGCAGGATCTGTTACAAAAAACAACCCATTTAAATCATTGTCATTATCCGTAGATACCGCATCTGCACCAAGGCCTGTAAGAAAACTGGAAAGATCCCTTAATGTACCTGTAAGAGAAGTAGGAGTTATGTTATGACCAAAGCCTATATAACGGATATGTGTAAACACAGTTCTTGTTTCGCCGCCATGACAACCACTGCAGGTATTGAGCGAAAATACAAACCTGGCCGAATCATTGATGATAAAAGTGGGAGCCCCCGTGGTACCCCGCCCGTTCCAATGATGGTTGGTGCTGGTAGCAGAAGGCGAGTGAACATCTGCCTTGCCAGCCAGGAAATTAACAGTTCCGCCACCGCTTGCAGCCACCAGCTCAGGCACCGTATAGTTGTTGGACTGTATAGCGGCAGAATTGGCATTTACAAAATTAGCCATCGTGGCAATATCTGCCAGTGTATTGGCAGCATTCAGCGGGTTAAGTACAGCACCGTTGTATTTTGACATGGGCTCCAGCTTAGTGGTAGTGTTATTAAGCAATACACCACCAAAAATACCTACAGGCGGCAGAAAAAATTCTCTTAACTGCCAGAAGGGTGCACCACCTGCAAGCAATGATGAATTGGCAATTTCGTTTGTACGCAACTGGTTTAATGCACTGCCATTTGGCTTACCCGGATTGGCATTGGCAGCCGTAAATACATTGGTTATTTTTTCCAGCGCCTCATTAAACGCGGCGCCAAATTTTATATCGCTGAGACTTCTCCAGCGGTTCTGAAAACTGAGTAACTCCGAACAGTTAAAGATGGGTATACCAAATTCAAATATTACCGTAAAGCCCACAAAGCCTGAAGTAAGTGATGTTACTGCGGAGCCGCAATTAGTTTTAGGATCCTTAATAATGCTGAATACAATACGGCCCTCACCAGCACTGCTCAGTCCGCCTGCATAACCAGAGTTGCCACGCAGGTCAACACGGTTTACAATAGCCGTTGTTTTAAAAGGAGCAAACGACATTACATCAACCCCTTTCAGCACCATCCTGCGCCAGATACGCTTCCAGTAATTAGCCGAAGCCGGCAGGCTGTCTATTACAGTTGCAGGATTATTGGCGGCAGCACGCAGCCAGGGCTTGATAATAGTATGCAGCACCGAACTGGCCTGTGTGGTAACAGGTGTAAACGGATGCACCCTGCTGTCGAGTACCTGTGTATTTACCTGCGGGTTTACAGTACCGGGCGTAAGCCTTGGGGTACCAAGCAGCCAACTGTCTAACCATTCACGGGTAAGTGAGTCAACAGGTATACCTGTACTCAGTTCATTAGCCATATTTTTCATCAATGTTTTAAAGGTCCATGCACCATTAGGATTGCCCACACCCGTACATGGGTTGAAGGTGCGCACTGGATCCTCAGTAACAGAAATATCTGTAATCATCAGTGATTTAAAACGGTCAATTACCGGCGTGCAGGGAGATGGGCTGGGGCCACCACCGGGAGGAAGATCAAATATACTCCGGTCAATAACTACTTCTAAAAAATTGTCAAACCCTACCATATCAAAAAGTTTAGCCTTTTTCGATACGGCACCCGATCTTCCCTGGAAGGAAACAACGGTGCCTGCTGCTTTAACCAAACCATCTTCGGCTACACCCATCGAAGCTTTAAAAACAGCAATATTTTCCTGCAGCATACCGCTGAAAATGAAATCACCAGCTTTTACATCTTCCCCCTGGCCATCATCATGCAATACCACCTGGTTTTTGCTGTCGCTGCTGGGGTTGTTAAGAAAAACAGTGAGTTGTTTTACACTACCGATTGCGTTGGGGTCAAAGGTTGCAGTAAAAACAATGTTCCCCCCTTCTGAAGGCTCTTTTAATTGCCTCACGGTCATACTTTTGGCAATAGGAGGGTCGGTATCAAAATTTAATGTGCCAAATCCCGGGGCCGGTGGCGTGTCTTTAATTGTTCCCGAAATGACAATGATAACCAAAACCAGTAAAATAGCAAGCAAAGGCAGCTTGCGCCTGAATAGCGATTTTTTCATAATCTGAAAATTTAGTGATGAATGTTTGTTTTAGCGGAGGTTGTCGTGTCAGTGCAACCTGTAATACAGCGTTTGTATGTTTTAATGTTTACATTAAATTAAATATCCTGTATTGCTTATTTAGGGAAGTTGGGTAAACAGTATATTTACTACCTGTAAAACCTGTTGTTTTTGGGTTATAAGAATTTTTCCTGTTTCAGTGAACAATAGTACAAAACACTTTTATGAAATCCTAATCTTTTTTTTCCACAAAATGTAATTGCCCGGCAGCATTTACAAAAGCATTAAAATTGCAGCAGCAGGTACATTACAACAGCCGGCTACAACCTTCATTATCTGGCGCCAGCCTTCCGCAGGATGACTGGTGTCTATCAATGCTGCAGGTCTGTGTCCGGGTTTACCATACGCATTCACCAGGGTAATCCTAAGCCACAGGTTATAATAGCAATAGTAACACCTGCTTACCCTTAGCCAACCAATAACCAAACCTTTACAAAAAAATGCCTTTTGTTGTCCCCAAAAGTAAATTCTTATGCAAGCCTCCAGCATAGTTCTGCTGCGGCTGAAGCAGATGGTGAGTCGGGTATTTAACAGCGGGCTTGCCCCGCTGCAAAGCGTTTTAAGTGAGTGCGCAAAGTCAAATGCCTTCTTTCCAATTGGTTCATGCTGTATTCATTGCTGCAGTAAATATACACATATCCGTTTTTAGGTACTGTTAAATTTTGCAGGTCGGCAAAATGTTCTTTGATGCTGCTATTGCTGCCCACCATGCTTATTTTATAATCAACTGCCTTAAATTGTTCGTCAAAAAAGATGATGTTTACAAAAGCCTTTGGTTTGCTGGTATTGGCATTGCTTTGGTTGGCCTGCTCAGTAAACATGCTGCTGATGCCCGCTGTGCCACCGCTGGTATTTATTTGTGCGCCGGTAACTGCACCGTGGGTAGCGGTAACCCCACCACCAGGTGTGCTAAGCAGCCCGTTTAACAAATCTAAAATAGGTATGCCGCTGTTGCCACTGCTGCCGCTGGTATTCTGGTTGTAATAGCT
>JANMDL010000659.1:0-7638 GCA_031376295.1 Chitinophagales bacterium | reverse complement strand
TATACCAATAAAAAAGGCGAGCCGCTTGCTTATGTGGCAGTAAAGGTTAAGGGCTTGCCCCGGGGTGTTTTTACTGATGCAAATGGCTATTTCAACATCAGCACACCACCGGCCTGTACACTTGAATTTTCATCCATAGGGTTTGAGTACACACAAAGAGATATAAATGGCAACGGAACCGTGAATATTACTTTGTACGAATCTACCAGTGCTTTGAATGAAGTGGTGGTGACTGCTTATGGCGTTGCAAAGAAAAAAAGTATGACAATGTCTATCACATCTGTAAAGACAGAAAGCCTGCTGATGGGCAAAGTTGCCGGGGTGCAAATTACCAATGCAGTTGGTAAATTGGGCGCTACCACAACCGTGAGGCTGCGTGGAGTTAATTCAGTGTCGGAATTGAAATCGCCATTGTACATACTGGATGGCGAAGTGTTTGATGGCAACCTGGCTGATATTGATACTGATAACCTGGAGTCAATTGACGTATTAAAAGATGCAGCCGCAACAGCCTTATACGGTGCCGCAGCAGCCAATGGTGTGATTGTACTCACCACTAAAAAAGGAAAAACAATGATGCTTGATTCAATTGCTACCACAGCATCTGAACTGCCCAATATCCTGCGCCGCAATTTTAAGGATGATGGTTTTTGGCAGCCACGCCTGCGCACCAACCAAAATGGTAAGGCCAGCTTTACTGTTACCTTTCCGGATGATATTACCAAATGGCGTACTTTTTATGTGGCCATGAACGGTAAAAAGCAAAGCGGTATGACGGAGCTATCCATCCGCTCCTTTAAACCCCTAAGCGCCAACCTGGCGCTGCCGCAGTTTTTGGTACAGGGCGACAGTGTTAACCTGGTTGGTAAAGTGCTGAACTACGGCAACGATACAGCATTTGCCACCCGTAAATTTTTTGTAAATGGCAACATGGTGCAGCAGCAACAAATCAGCATTGTAAATGCCCGCATTGATACATTTGGTATAAAAATACAAAGCAACGATTCACTAAAACTGAAATACACCATTGAGCAGGCCGGTGGCTATTTTGATGGCGAAGAGAGAAACATACCTGTATTTGTACAGGGAGTAAAAGAAACCGATGGTATGTTTGCCGTGCTGGATGCCGATACTAGTTTTACCATCCGCCCCTTTAAAAAAGATGCTGCCATCACCTTATATGCCGAAGCATCGGTACTGCCCGTGCTGCTGGATGAGATAGAAAAGGTAAAGCATTATGAGTATTTGTGCAACGAGCAACTGGCCAGCAAACTAAAGGCTTTGTTGCTGGAGAAAAAAATCCGCAGCCAGCTCAAGCAGCTATTTAAGGAAGATAAAAATATTGAAACGATTATTGCCAAACTAACGCAGAACCGTGGCCGTAATTTTATGTGGGGCTGGTGGGCAGACAATGATCCCTCCATCTGGATTACGCTGCATGTAACCGAAGCCCTGCTGCAGGCAGAAGCCATGGGTTATATCATTAACCTGGCAAGGCAGCCAATTATTGATTACATTGTGTACAACCAGGAAAGCTTTTACCGGGAAGACAAAGTACGGTCGCTGCTGCTGCTGAACAGGCTGCAGGCAAAGGCCGATTTTAAAAAATATGCCGACAGTATTGATGCACATATAAAGTTGCCAACGATGTACCAAAAACTGCAATGGATGGATGCAAAGCTGCAACTGGGCCTTCCGGTAAAAACAGACAGTGTGCTGCTATGGCCATCCCGTACTATGTTTGGCAATTTGTACTGGGGTGAAGACGGCTACCGCTTTTTTGACAACTCAGTACAGAACACACTGCTGGCTTACAGCATCCTGCGCAGGCAGGGCGGCCATGAGGATATGCTTAAAAAGATCCGCTACTATTTTTTAGAAAAAAGAAAAAGCGGCCAGTGGCGCAACACCTATGAGTCGGCATTGATACTGGAAACCATTTTACCCGACCTACTGGCAGAAACTGCTGCTGCCAATCCGCCTGCATTCAGCATTAGCGGCACAAAGAATATAATGGTTACTAATTTCCCCTTTACGCTGCAGGCCACAGCAGCAGATAGTTTTACCATTATAAAAAAAGCCGGGCTGCCCGTGTACTTTACTGCTTACCAGCAATACCACAATCCTGCACCGCAAAAAGTAAACAGCGATTTTGATGTGAGTACTGTTTTTGAAAACAATGGCAAAGCCATCAGCCGGTTAAAAGCAGGAGAAGCGGTAACGCTCACAGCAACCGTGCATGTAAAAGCCGATGCAGATTATGTAATGGTGGAAATACCCATACCCGCAGGCTGCAGTTACAAAAGCAAGCAGCAGGGCTATGCCAACAACGAAGTGCACAGGGAGCATTTTAAAAACAAAGTGAGCCTGTTTTGTACGGCGCTAAAAAAAGGCAGCTATACTTATACAGTTGAGCTGCTGCCCCGCTACAACGGCCTGTACAACTTAAATCCTGCAAAGGCCGAAATGATGTATTTTCCTGTGTTTTATGGCAGGGAAGGGATGAAGCAGGTGGTGATAGAGTGATAACAGTTGAGTTGACCACTTTCAAAAAGTGATCAACTCAACCGCCCTGTAGCCAGTGTTATACAGCCTGTAAGTTTTTGTAGTGAGCGGCGGCTGTTTAAACAAGTGTACAGCAGTTTGCCTCCCAGCCACTCAATTTACTGCACAAACCACTCAATAATATGTTTTTAACAGGTAATTTTAAAGAACTTTAAGTTTCGGATAAATTATATGCGCTTTGCTAAAAATTTTTCACCCATATTTAGTAACCGTTCTTACAGGTTTATGTATAACTCTGCAGGGTAATGCACAGCCGGACTATTACTATAACATACAAAGTTATGGAGCAGAAGAGGGGTTTAAGCCCTACCAAACCATCAGCTATATTACAGAAGATAACAGTGGCTTATTATGGATAGGCACAGATAATGGCTTGTATAAATTTGATGGTAAATTTTTTAAAGCATACACACACAAAGCCAAAGTAACTGAATCCCCACCGTCTAATTTAATACAGTACAATTACCAGGACAGGTATGGACGATACTGGGTCAATATTTCCACAAAGGGGTTATACAATTTTCTGCCGCAGAAAGGTGAATTTAAAAAATTTACTGCAGCCAACGAAAAAGAAATCAATATAAACGATTACAGACTCTCTTTACCTTTTGAAGATAGTAATGGCACCCTTTGGTTTGGTGTAATACCTTATGGTGTTGCAAAATACAACAGGAAAGACAATACACTTACACCGTACAAAATTTGTTTTCCGGGTAATTGTGAAGGCTTCAGGTCTGCTTCCTGGGTTACTAAGTTTTTTGAAGACCCCTCAGATAAAACCTTTTGGTTAATCACAAACAGGGGATTGGTACACTTTTATCCTTCAACCGGTAATTATGATGTGGTGTATGACAATGCTTTTAAAAATGAACTTACAGATGGCACAGCGATATTTACTGCTGTTTGTGCCGGTAAAGATGGCAATATCTGGTTGGGAACCTGGGGCCAGGGCATAAAAAAATTTAACCTGGCTACTAAAACTTTTGAAACATTTCTACCTTATCCGCAGTTAGTAAATGGCACAAGAAATATCTGCGAAGGAATTGCAGTAAGAGACAGCAACTCTCTTTGGGTAAGTTGCATCGACCAGGGTTTACTGGTTTTTAACACAACCACCCGGCACTTTTCAAAAGTTTTTCAGGTTAACCAGTTTACTCCGGGTAATACCACCCAAAGCCTTTATCAGTCTAAAAATGGAATTATTTGGTTTTATACCGAAAAAAAACTGCAGAAATTAAACCTTGCTGAAAACAAGTTTTCTTTTTATCCATTTTCCGCAGCATTTAACAGGGGCAATGAAACGGGTGTTGCAGAAAGTTTTATTACAGCCAATAAAAAATTATTTATTGGCTCCTACTACAACGGCTCTTTTTACGCTTACAACCTGCAATCGGCAAAAATTAACCGCTATGCTTTACCCAACGGAGAAAAAAAGTATGATGTAGGCGGATTGATAAAAGATGCAGGGGGAAATATATGGATGGCCACCACCAGGGGTGTTTTTATATTTAATCCCCTCACAGATAAAATTTCCGCTCTTGCGGCTGCTTCGGGTAATAAAGATGCGCTGAAATCCAGGTGCAGGGCCATTGCGTTTGACCGGGAAAACAATGCATGGATAAGCGGTGGCAATGGGCTGATAAGATACAATATGGTTACCAAAAATGTTTATGTATTCAATACGGATAATTCCAAAGTGAATCGCCTGCCAACCAATAATATATATACCGTTTATTGCGATGCAGGCGGAAATACATGGATTGGCACCAATACATTCGGGCTGGGCTGTTTAAAAAAAGGAGACAGCAGCTTTACCTTTTTTAATACTACCGGCAACAAAAAAAATATACAGGAAAACTGTAGCTCCATAACAGCAGACAGCGCAGGGCAAATTATTTTTACACTTGATAATGAAGGATTATTTGTGTTGCAGCATGCTTTTACATCCCGGAAAAATATTATCAGTATCAATGCTCTCGGCGCCCTTCCTTCCGATTATGTAAGCAGCGTGATGCTGGATACTAAAAACAGGGTTTGGGTATATTCTTCCGCAGGTATTTCTTTATTGGATATGGATAAAATGCAGAGCATCACTTTTACTAAAAAAGAAGGGTTGACAGAAGGCGGCTTTGAAGGCAGGCCTTACCAGGATGAAAGCGGAATTATTTTTACTGAGGGAAAAAATGGTTTCCAGGTATTTAATCCTGACAGTATTTTAAAAAGCTACAAGGTAACACAAACAATACATTTCTCTGATTTCAGGATAAATGGAAAACCTTACCAGGCTACCCCGTCTGATATAAATGACGGGCATGCAATAACATTAAACCCGGATGAAAATAATATCAGTTTTCAGTTTGCAGCGCTATCTACCTCCCTCAGTAATTTAATCCGCTATGCATACAGGTTAAAAGGCTATGATAACGACTGGATTGAAACGGACAGGAATAATGTTGTTTACAGCAATTTACCGCCGGGTAATTATGTATTGCAGATAAAGACACGCTATTTTACCGATAGCTGGAACGATAATTTTTTTTTGATGCCCATTACAATAAAAAGCCCCTGGTACCGGCAGTGGTGGTTTATTACACTGTGCCTGCTGCTTACCGCCTCATTGCTGTACACATTTTACCGCTACCGCATCAATACCCTGCGGGAAAAACTGAAATTAAAAACAACCTACGATATAAAGATTGCTGAAATAGAAATGAAAGCATTGCGGGCACAGATGAATCCGCATTTTATTTTTAATTGCCTCAACAGTATTAACCGGTATATTGTAAAAAGCGATGAAAAAACAGCCTCCAGTTACCTCACAAAATTTTCAAAACTCATCCGGCTGATACTGGACAATTCAGCATCAGAAACCATTTCCATAGAAAAAGAAATGGAAACACTTAAGCTCTATATTGATATGGAAGCCCTGCGGTTTGATCATGTATTTGATTACACAATTGATGCAGCGGCAGAAATACAGTATACGCAAACAGAAATCCCATCTATGCTTATACAACCCTACGTTGAAAACGCCATCTGGCATGGACTTTTACATAAGGAAAAAGAAAGAGGATTGTTAAACATACATTTTTCTAAACCCGATGATAAAACAGTTGTTGTAACCATAAAGGACAACGGAGTTGGCAGGGAAAAGGCTGAAGCACAAAAGAGCAAAGATGCCCTGAAACGGAAAAGCTATGGTATGCAAATAACAAGCGACAGGATAAAATTGATTAATAATTTATACAAAATGAATGCAACCGTTACAATAAATGATTTAAAAAACGGTGATGGTAATGCAACAGGTACAGAGGTTGTTATTCAGATTCCGGTGAAATAAGCCCGGTTAAAACAAACAAATGATAAGAGCAATAATAATAGACGACGAAAACAATGCCCTTGAAATGCTGGAATGGCAGCTACAAAACTATTGCACACAGGTGCAGGTATGCGCTTTATGCAAAAATGCAGAGGAGGGAATTGCGGCCATACATAAATTTCATCCCCAGCTTATTTTTCTGGATATAGAAATGCCTAAAAAAAATGGCTTTGAAGTACTGCTTGCTTTTCCGGAACCTCATTTTGATGTAATATTTACCACCGCTTACGACCAGTTTGCTGTAAAAGCCATAAAATTTGCTGCCTTGGATTTTTTACTGAAACCCATTGATGCCGATGACCTGGTACAGGCTGTTGAAAGATTTGAAAAGAAACATGACCCAAAAGTAATGAGTGAGCAGTTGCAGCAATTACTACAGCAATACCAGCACCCTGGCACATTACCTGCTAAAATTCCATTCAGTACCAGCGAGGGTATTATATTTATCAGGTCAGAAACAATCGTTTATTGCGAAGCAGTCAGCAATTATACGCACATTCATTTTTTAGATAAAACAAAACTGGTAGTATCCAAAACGCTGAAGGATGTAGAAGAGATGCTGCTGCATTTCGATTTTTACAGGGCGCATAACTCATACCTCATCAGCCTGCAGCAAATAAACAAATATGTAAAGGCAGATGGGGGCTCTGTAGAAATGAGCAATGGCGTACAGGTGCCCGTAAGCCGCCAGAAAAAAGAAGCATTTATTGAAATGCTGATGAAAAGATAAGATTATTTTCCATTCACTCAATAGCCTTTACAATCCAATCAATACCCCCTTTTTGCTGTTAAATTATGCAGAGCTTAGTATCCTCAAATTTATTTTATGAAAAGGATACTTTCTCTTTGTGTAATTTTTCTTTTATGTAAAAATTGTGCTGCACAAAATGTAGGTGTAGGCATCAATACCCCTGCCGGTGCGTACAAACTTCATGTGCATACGGCTGCAGGCCCAGATGTTAGTATCGGCCTTACCAATGGAATTACCGGCTCTGGAGACCTCAGAGGAATAAGGTTACGGGCATCCGACAATGACTTTTATATAATCAACAATGAGGCTGCGGGTAAAATAGCGATGGTAACGAGCGGCTTTGATAGGCTTACAGTCACACCTTCCGGCAATATCGGAATTGGCACAAGTACTCCGCATGCCAATGCTTTATTGGAAATGAATACAACAAATAAAGGATTGTTATTGCCAAGGGTAAGCGATACCAATGCCATAACAGGTAGTAAACCATTTGGACTACTCATATACAGTACAAGTGATAATAAATTGTATTGCTACCAGGGTACAAAATGGTTTGGGCTTGCCGCAGCAAACGGCTCTGGTACCTATTGGGATTTACAGGGCAATGCCGGCATATCCGAAGCCGCTAATTTTATTGGCACTACCGATAACATACCATTAAATTTCAGGGTAAACAACCAAAGAGCCGCACATATTTCTGGCACAGGAGGCTCCACTTTTACAGCATTTGGATACCAGGCTTTAGGTTTAAGTGAGCAGGATGGCAATTCAGCATTTGGTCACCAGGCAATGTTTAATAACACGCTTGGAAAATTTAATACTTCAAATGGATACAGGGCTTTATTTTCTTCAACAAGCGTGTTATTAAACATTGCCTGGTGACCAAATGCTGAATTGCCATCCTGCTCACTTAAACCTAAAGCAAGGTATCAAAATGCTGTAA
>JANMDL010000658.1:0-9117 GCA_031376295.1 Chitinophagales bacterium | reverse complement strand
CAAAAATATTTACCAGTATCATACCGAGCAGCAGGCTCATAAGGGAGGCACTGATAAACCACAGGAGGGTTTTACCCCCAATACGCCCTACCGCTTTTATATCACCCAGCTTTGCCACGCCCACTACCAGTGTGGTAAATACCAGTGGTGCTACTATCATTTTAATCAGGCGGATAAATATATCTGCCAGTATGGTAAACCAGTCTAATTTTTTATCCCTGGCTTTAATGGCTTCATTCTTTTTTACACCCAGCGCATCCCGGTATTTAACCAGTTCTTTGTATTGAACAGAAGCGGTGTCGCATAATCCGGCAAGACTGTTTTGTACCTGCTTTGCAGAATCCTTCCACATTCTTATACCGGCTGCCAACTGCGCATCGCCGGGTGACTTTACCAGGTCTGCCAGGGCTTTTGCCAGGTTTTCCTCAACGGAACTTTTAGCCGCTTTAAGATTTTTTAATGCAGCAGAATCTGTTACAAATTCGTATTTTTTTGCAACGGTGGCAGCTTCTTTCTGTGCGGTTTCTGCCTCGGTAATTTTTGTATTTTCAGTGCCTACGTAGTTTTTATTGAGTATAAAACCCAGGATAATACCTGCCAGCAATGCAATAAAAATATACAGTGTAAGCCTGTTTTTCTTTTTACCTTTTTCCAATTCCATATTAAGCCGGTTTTTTGATTTTGCAATATACTGTATATATGCCGTTTGTGAGAATAGTACACAAAATTTACCATTGGCTATGTTATTCCCATTTTATTCCTTATTTTGCCAGTTCATTTTATTCTAAAACCAACTAATAGATATGAGTTTATTTGTAAAAAAGCCACTAAGCCATTTAATGGCTGAAGCTGGTGATTCGGAAAAAGGACTAAAACGAACACTAACTGCAGGGTCATTGATTGCATTAGGTATAGGTGCAATTATCGGAGCAGGACTTTTTGTAAGAACAGCATCTGCCGCTGCCCAAAATGCCGGTCCATCTGTAACGCTGGGCTTTATTCTTGCTGCTATTGGCTGTGCATTAGCTGGCTTATGTTATGCAGAACTTTCTTCCTCCATTCCCATTTCGGGCAGTGCCTACACCTACACATACGCAACTATGGGTGAGATGGTGGCCTGGATTATTGGATGGGATCTTGTGCTGGAATATGCTGTTGGTGCTGCTACTGTAGGTATAGCCTGGAGCGAATACCTCAATAACTTATTGGTAAATGTAATGCACTGGAAAGCCATAGCGTATCAATGGTGTCATTCCCCGTTCCAGGTATCTGAAGAGGGAGTAAGGGGCATTATTAATTTGCCTGCATTGGGAATAGTAAGTTTATTGAGTTTATTATTGATAAGAGGCACACAGGAATCTGCTGTTGTAAACAGTATAATTGTAATTGCAAAAGTGGCGATAGTAATATTGATTATTGTAATAGGATGGGGATTTATAAATCCGGTCAATCACGACCCTTATATTCCGGCAGCCACACAATATGTTGACCAGGCTGGTATCAGCCATAATTTTGGTGGCTTTTGGGGAATTGTAGGAGCTGCTGGTGTCGTCTTCTTTGCCTTTATCGGGTTTGATGCAGTAAGTACTGCTGCCCAGGAGGCTAAGAATCCTAAAAGAGATATGCCAATTGGTATCCTTGGGTCACTTGCCATTTGCACCATACTTTACATTCTGTTTGCCCACGTATTAACAGGAGTTGCCACGGTTGAGGATTTCCGTACCACTGGAAAGGAAGCCTCTGTTTCATTTGCCATTAATAAATACATGATGGGCTATGGATGGTTGGGTAAATTAGTAACCGTAGCTATTCTTGCAGGATTTTCTTCTGTAATCCTTGTAATGCTTTTGGGTCAATCAAGGGTATTTTACTCGATGAGCCGTGATGGATTATTGCCAAAAATGTTCAGTGATGTGCATCCCAAATTTAAAACCCCGTATAAAGCGAACCTCATCATTCTTTTATTGGTTGGGTTATTTGCAGCTTTTGTTCCCGGTGATGTGGTAGGCGATATGACGAGCATAGGTACTTTATTTGCCTTTTGCCTGGTATGTGTTGGAGTTATCATTCTGCGCAAAACAGACCCAGATTTACCAAGACAATTTAAAACGCCACTGGTACCATTTATTCCAATTTTAGGTGTTGCAGCCTGTGTGCTTATGATGCTTGGCCTTGGCTGGACAAACTGGTTACGGTTAGCTGGTTGGCTGGCTATTGGATTTATTATTTATTTCGGCTACAGCCGTTATCATAGTAAACTACGCAATCCTGGTAAAGATTCGTAAAGACATATATTTATTTATAAAATACCCCGGCAAAACCGGGGTATTTTATTGCCAGTAGATAATATTACAAAATACAAGATTGATGAAGTCCTCCCTTTCATTCACAAAATCAATTAACTTTGCTGACTAAATAAAAAAATATGCGCAGAATCTTCTTAATACCTTGCTTTTTACTCCTGCTCACCAGCTGCAGCAACAATAGTACATCAATACCAGAAAAAGACCCCCCTACAGTACAAAATACGCCGGTTCCTCCTGTTGATACACCGGCAGCAAAGCCGGTAAGTACTCCCCAAAAATCAGTAACTGCCTGGCAAGGCGTACAGGAAATAACAGATGCCAGTTTTACCCAAAAAGTACTTAGCAACCCCGGCCTTACTATCGTTGATTTTAATGCCGTATGGTGCGGCCCCTGTAAAAAACTGAAGCCCATTTTTGCAAAAGCTGCTGAAAAATTTTCAGGCAAAGCAAGTTTTGCAAGCATTGATACAGACGCAAGTCCCACTGTAAGTATGCTGTATAAAGTAGAGTCAATTCCCCTGCTGCTGTTTTTTAAAGAAGGCAAGATTGTAAACCGTATTACCGGCCTGCCTGATGCAGCCGAATTTGATGCTGCTGTGGAAAAAGCATTGCAATAGGTTATTCGCCTCCTGGAACTACAGGCCCTTTTCTATCAGTATCTTTTCGATGGCTGCTTTCCAAACCAGGTAGGTTTCAGGCAAATAATGCAGGCCATCAGATTTTGCAAATGCCGGCAACAGGTATCCACCAGGTGCCAATTTGGGATTATTGTCAATAATTGTAAGCCTTCTGCTTGCTGCCAGTCTGTACAATTCCCTGTTAAAATGCCCTATTGCTTTATTTCTTTCTTTTTGATTTGCCGCATTTTCAGTTACATGCGTTACTGCCGTAAGCACGGGTATTATTGAATCACGTTGAAGTACATCTACAATACCCGTAAGTAATTGCAGCGATTCCTCCGGGGGAATACCTGTGTCAATATCATTGATGCCCCCTTCAATAAAACAAATTTTTGGGTGCAAAGCCAATACCAATGGCAGCCTGTTTGCCAGTACGGCAATAATATCGCCTCCGTAGCCCCTGTTAACAATATTGCCACGGTTCATTAATTCATTCCATTCAATATCCTGCGTAAGCGAAGTGCCGAGCATTACAATGTCAGCTTTTTTGCTGTACACTTTGTAGCGGCTCAACTGCTCCCTGTAAGCGGGGCGCTTCTGGTAATGCGACAAACTATTGTCAGGGAAAATTTTCTGCTTAAGCCTTGGTATATACTTTTCTCTGTAAACAATAATGGAGAGAAATGCCAATAAAACAAGATTGACATACGGGCAGAATCGTTTCATAAATAATTACAGTTTTGCATATAACAACTTTTATAAACAGGAAAAAACATTTACTCCACCGTTATTTCATCACAAAAAATATGTGTATCGCCACCTGCCCCTTCGTGCCATGCAGGCAGCTTGCCATATTGCAATGCCCTTACCCTTATGTAGCGGGCTTGCACAGTAGTACCCCGGAGTATTACTTCCTTAACCTGCGGCAGTTTATCTTCAACCAGAAGTATTTTATCAACTTGCGAAAAAGGACTGAATGTTTTTCCATCTGCTGAAGTTTCTACCATTACGCTGCCAGGCATCACTATCCATGCACCGACATCCTGCAGCAAACCAACTTTAACTGTATTGATTGCAGTTGCCTTTTTCAGGTCAATCACCACATCCATATCTGCTTTTTGCCAGGCCTGCCAATTCCCCTTGCGCCATTCAGCAGTGCCGCGTATGCCATCAATCAATGCATCATTTCCACCTGCAGGGTACTGTGTTTCGTAAGGGGTGTTTATTTTTATACTCCAGTCGTTAACAGCCTTTGTAAATGTTGCACTTGTGATAAAACTGGCTTTACCGGCTGCATTAAAAGCCACCGCTTTTATTTGTGTACTTCGGGTGATGGCAAAGGGTGCAGTATATTTTGTTGAAAATGCAGATGGTACCGTACCATCAAGCGTGCAGTAAACAGTTACTTCTTTTTGTGCAGATGCAATGTTTATTACCGTACTGTTTTTAAAGCCCATGCCACCGCCATCAATTACAGGATTGAGCACAATATGCTCATCATTTATTGCGGTAGCAGGCAATTCTGTTGTACCAAAAGCAGCAGGTTTTGCTCCCATTTTAAAATTAAGGTTTCCCCCATTCATTATATCCTGATGTGTAAGCCATGCTTTGTTGTGCGGCATTCCATTGAGCATAGCCCCCTGCACATAAAAATTTTTACTGCTTACACCTGCCGCTTTTATAACAAAGGTCTTGCCATTCTCCTGGTTAATTGTAACCTGCTTAAACAGGGGCGTACCCATCATATAATCAGTGGTGCCGGGCGTTACAGGGTAAAAGCCCATAGCACTCAGCACATACCAGGCACTCATCTGTCCGCAATCCTCATTACCGGTAAGCCCATCTGGCCTTGCAGTATAAAATTTATCCATAATATACCGCAATATTTTTTGCCCTTTGGCAGGTTTGCCCGCAAAATTGTACAGGTAAGCAATGTGGTGACTCGGCTCGTTGCCATGTGCATACTGCCCGATAAGCCCGGTAATATCAGGCAGTTCAAGCCCCGTCATTTTTGATGTGGTACCAAAGATGCTGTCTAACCTTTGTTCTAATTTTTTCTTTCCGCCCAGTATTTTTATATAATTGTCCATATCCTGCGGTACATAAAAGGCATACTGCCAGCTGTTGCCTTCGGTAAAATTATTGTTTACTTCATAGGGATCAAAAGGTGTGAGCCAGCCACCATTTTTCCTTGGCCGCATAAACAGTGTAGCGGGGTCCAGCAGGTTTTTCCAGGATTGCGCCCTTCGGATAAAAGTTTTATATACTTGTTCATTACCGTTCATTTTTGCAAATTGTGCAATGCACCAGTCGTCGTATGCGTATTCCAGTGTTTTGCTTACACTTTCATGCTCATCATCTTTTTCAAGAAAACCATGGTCAATGATAGCGGGCAGTCCCAAATGGTTCCAGTTGGCGCTTTTAAGCATGGCTTCCAATGCCAGTTGCTTATCAAAACCATTGATGCCTTTTACATAAGCATCCAGTATTACCGGCACGCTATGGTAGCCAATCATACAATCCGTTTCGCAGCCGCTTAGCTCCCACACCGGCAGGCGGCCTCCTTCTTTGTATTGTGCCAGGAAGGAGTTGATATAATCCTGTGTACGCCCCCTGTCAATAATGGTATACAGCGGATGTGCACCACGGTAAGTATCCCACAACGAAAAAACAGAGTAGTTAGTAAATCCTTTGGCAGTATGTATGGCATTATCACGGCCACGGTACTGCCCATCCACATCCATATTAATATTAGGCACCACCATGGTATGGTACAATGCGGTATAAAAATTGGTGAACTGATCTGCTGTGCCACCACTTACAGCTATCCTGCCCAGTTCGGTGTTCCATTTTTTTTCGGCATCAACTTTTATTTTTTCAAAATCCCAGCCCGGCATTTCAGTTTTTAAATTTTTTACTGCCCCCTCTGCACTTACGCCCGATATGGCCACTTTTGCCATTACCATACTTTTATCCAGGTTGCCAAACTGAAAAAAGGCTTTAAGGTTCTTAGCGCTTTCTGCTTCGGTAAAACTCATGGGGAACAGATCATCATTAACCCAGATACCAAATTTTGTAAATGGCACAGAAAATTCAATGGCGAAATATACATACTGGTTATCGGCCCAGGCCTTGCTGCGGCGCAAACCGGTAACAGTATGATCGTTTACTATTTTTAAGGAAGATTCCAGCACTTCATCCCGGTGTTTGAGGTCGAGGATGATATTGGCAGTTTTTCCGCTACCGAAAAAATAATGGTGCAGGCCTACCCTTTCTGTAGCAGTAAGCATCACATTAATATTGTCATCTTCTAATTTTACACTGTAAAACCCTGGTGATGCTTTTTCTGATGTATGGCTGAATGCCGAACCATATACTTTATTATCAGGTGATGGTTCGCCACCCATGGGCATCAGCAATATATCACCATAATCGCTGCAGCCCGTACCACTGAGGTGAGTATGTGTAAAACCGTAGATAAAACTGTCGCTGTAATGATACCCCCCGCAGCCATCCCAGCCACTAAGCCTTGTATCCGGACTGAGCTGCACCATGCCATGCGGCAGTACTGCTCCGGGATAAGTGTGCCCATGGCCACCTGTACCGATAAATGGATTTACATACTTTGTATAGTCTGGCTGGGCCATCAGCCTTGTGCCACTCAGAAATAGTATCAGGAGCAATCGTATTTGCATGTGCAAAAATTTAGCTAAAGATATTTACATTATGGTGATTAAAAATGTAATTTGTGTTTTGCAAAATAATTTTACTGCAAATAAAATGGTAACAATTCAGCATATCGTGGATTTATACTCAGAAGAATATGTTTTAAATCAGTTTATATGAAATTATCATACACAATAGCAATTGTTGCCGCCTGCCTGCTTTCTGCTTCCGCAGCAAGGTGCCAGGCCACTAAAATATTTATGGTACGCCATGCAGACAGGGACGGCAACCTTGATGCACTGAAGGTACCACAGGGAACTACCCGTGCCGCAGAACTGAAAAGGGTACTGCAGCATACCGGCATAGACAGCGTTTACAGCACAAACACCACCCGCACCCGTGAAACGGCAAAGCCACTGGCCAATTTTTTGAATATTACCACGGCACTGTACGCCAATTCCAATGCAGTAATTGATACGATCATTAAAAAACACAGGAACAAAGAAATACTTGTTGTGGGCCATTCCAATACGGTGGATTCGCTGATAAAACGCTGCGGCTGCTCAGGAGGCATTGGCCTGATACCAGCTACACAGTTTGACAACCTGTACCTTGTAATAATTACACGCTATAAAGTTGGTTTATTGTGGAAGCAGAAATGCGAACTGCTTAAAATGAAATACGGTGCAGTAACGATTTAAGCCCGGTAATGGTAATCTCCGTTGTTACCATTACAATTTAAGGTGCCACCAGGTAAAATCGCCCGGCCATGCAGTTTGCACAAACCCATTTTTCTCAAGCACCCTTATGGAAGCGTCATTCCCGTTCTCGGTTTCAGCTTTGATTGCTTTTAAAACACTCGCTGTTCTTGCCCAATTAATAAAGCAGGCAACAATCTCAGTCATCAGCCCTTTGCCTTCATAACCAGGATAGATGCCATAGCCAATCTCAACAGCCCCTTTCCGGTCAATGCCCTTTTTCAGCATAAATTCTCCAACAACAAGTCGTGTATCTGTTTCTATAGCCAGCCATTTTGTATGATAATACCAGCTTGTTGGGTTATTTTTTACTGCCGGTAAAATCACATTTTCTGTAAGTTCTTTTAAAAAATCTGGTTGATGCAATTCCTGGGGGGGGAGGGAAAAGGTTTGCAGCAGTAATTCCGGGCCTGATAGCAGCATCTGCAGTTGTGTAACGTCAAGGGGCCATATTGTTATATTTTTATAGCTGTGGAAAATTCCGTTGTGTTTTGTCATAAGCTGCTGTTAAGTCATGAATGTTTCGCATAGCAAAATAAGTGAAATTTTTGCACAAATCAGCAGTTATTTTGTCAGGTGTATTGTGCTATATGAATCAATTATTACTAACTTTAAGTAAATATATATTGTATGCCCGCCATAAAATTACTTTATACCGTTTTGCTGATGCTCATTTATACTGCTGGTGCCCGGGCACAACAGGAAACATCTCCCTTTGATACCACTATATATGGCCGTAATGAAGCTGTGGGTAAATACGCATCCATCCGTGGATTTAAAATGTATTACGAAACTTATGGCCAGGGCGAACCATTGCTGCTGATACATGGCAACAGTGGCTCTATTAATAACTTCATGTACCAGATACCCTGGTTTGCAGGCCGCTACAAAGTGATTATTGCCGACAGCCGTGCCCAGGGCAAATCGCTGGAAAACGGGGATTCGCTCAGTTACGAAATGATGGCCGATGACCTGAACGCTTTGCTGGACGAACTGAAAATTGATTCCTGCAACGTGATTGGCTGGAGCGATGGCGGTATTAACGGGCTGCTGCTGGCGATGCGTAACCCAAAAAAAGTAAAGAAACTGGCTGTTACCGGCGCTAACCTCTGGCCCGACAGCACAGCCGTGGACCCTTTTGTATATAAATGGGGAATAGACGCAAATAAAAAATTGGCTGCCAGGAAAGAAACACCGGAGAATAAAAATGAACGCAGGTTAACCCATCTGCTCTCATACGAGCCGCATATCACCCCTGCACAACTGCATACAATCCAATGCCCCACCCTGGTAATTGGTGGCGATTTTGATGTAATACTGCCGCAGCATACCATGCTGATTGCACAGCATATACCCAAAGCGTATTTGTGGATACTGCCATCCAGCGGTCACTCTACACCAATTGTGTATAAAGAACAATTTAATGAAGTAGTTGGACATTTTTTTGCAACGCCTTACAAAAAGATAGAAGGCTTTGGCCGGTTTAACTGATTTACAAATGCATTGTCTCCCCTATTTGGAGTAAGCGCAACTGCCCGTTGATTTGCCCTTCGCTTTCCATCTTTTGCAGCAGCCTTACCGGCTCACCCATGGGTTCGTCGCTAAGATCAAAAGTGCCATAATGCATGGGTACAAGCGTTTTAGCACCCATGCATTATGGCACTTTTGATCTTAGCGACGAACCCATGGGTGAGCCGGTAAGGCTGCTGCAAAAGATGGAAAGCGAAGGGCAAATCAACGGGCAGTTGCGCTTACTCCAAATAGGGG
>JANMDL010000648.1:0-2544 GCA_031376295.1 Chitinophagales bacterium | reverse complement strand
CAATCGCGGCAGCCAGTTCTATCTCGCCATGTACTGGGCCCAAGAGCTCGCTGCGCAGACGAGTGATACCGAACTGCAAGCCCACTTCGCCCCGCTGGCCAAGACCCTGACCGAGAACGAAGAGAAAATCCTGCAAGAGCTGACCGAGATCCAGGGCAAGCCGACCGGCATTGGCGGCAGCTACATGAATATTACTAATAACAGCATCTATAGTGGAGCTACTGGTAATATCCTCAGCCTTAACTCACCTCCCACAAGGTATTATGGAAACCTTTACCGCTGTGTTGTTTCCGCAGGAGGAACGCCGCAGTTTACTGCGCCGCAAACACTCAAATTCAGCCTTACCTGGACGGGTAACGTGAATACCGCCTGGGAAAACCCTGCCAACTGGAGTTGTACTGCTGTGCCGGATGAATTTATTGATATTATCATTCCAACAGGGAGTGTTGCTTTACCCGTTATTAATAGCAATGCAGCCTGCCGGAGCTTGCTGCTGAGGCCGGGTACAGGTTTGGATGTGGGTGCGGGGTTCAAGTTGGATGTTAAGGGGAAGTGAGTGTTTTTAGAGATTTGTTTAAAACATTATTCTTAATACTGAATTGTGCAAACAGTTTTCTGCAGGTTATTTATGAAATACCAGAAGCCGATAATACTGATGGTTAAAACACCCGTTGAGAAAAGGTGTTTTAACGCTTACTAGACGGTATTGCTAATGTTACTTTAGTGCCTGATAAACTGATTGCATAACTGAATCAACCAAAGTTGTATGCGAACAAAAAATGGTGTAAATAAACCTGCATTGCGAAAACTGCGTGCTTATGCTTTTGACCCCTCTCTTTCATTACAGTTAGATAACGCTGTAATAAACAATATTACCTACAAAGTGCCATGGGAAGAAATAAGGCCGGGACCAGTAGGGGAATACTTAGAAATAATAGACCGGGATCCCTCAAGCGATTGTACGTATATACCTGTGAATCTGGATGATCGTTTTATCCTGGCCCAGGATGGCTTGAACCCTTCTGAAAGTAACCCACAGTTTCACCAACAAATGGTTTATGCAGTTGCTATGACAACCATTAAAAATTTCGAGAAGGCCCTGGGTAGAAAAATCACCTGGAGTTCCCTGCTTAAAAAAGGAAATAATAATACTGATTTTGTAGAGAGGCTGCGTATTTACCCACATGCACTAAGGGAGCCAAATGCCTATTACAGCCCGGAAAAGAAAGCAGTTTTATTTGGATATTTCAGCGCTAACCCGGATTCTCCTTCTTCAATGTTGCCGGGTGCTACCGTATATACCTGTTTGAGCCACGATATTATAGCCCATGAAGTTACACATGCTTTACTTGATGGTTTGCACAGAAGATATATCGAAGCAACACATGAGGATTCATTGGCTTTTCACGAAGCTTTTGCAGACATAGTAGCCCTGTTCCAGCATTTTACTTTTCCAGAAGTGCTAAAATCGCAGATTGCTAAAACAAGAGGTGATTTGTCAAGTGAAAATCTTTTGGGTCAGCTTGCCCAGGAGTTTGGGAAAGCCATTGGGCATTATGGAAGTTTGAGGGATGCATTGGGTGCATACAACGATGAAAAAGGAAAGTGGGAACCTCATAAACCCAGGCCTGATGAATATAAGACTATATATGAACCTCATGCCCGTGGGGGTATTTTGGTAGCCACTATCTTTGATATGTTTACAAGGATATATAAAAAAAGGGTGGCTGATCTTTGCCGGTTGGCTACCGGTGGTAGTGGTGTTTTGCCAGAAGGCGAACTGCATCCCGATCTTGTTACAGGATGGCCATAGAAGCCAGTAAAACGGCCCGTCATGTTTTAGGCATGTGCATTCGGGCGCTGGATTATTGCCCTCCTATGGATATTAATTTCGGCGATTATTTGCGTGCATTGATTACGGCAGATTTTGATTTGGTTGATGATGATGACTGGGACTACAGAATAGGACTGATTGAAGCCTTTCAAAAAAGAGGTATTTATCCAAGCGGGGTAAAGAATCTGAGTGTTGAAAGCCTTTTGCTTAGGTCGGATACAGGCGATGATTTTGATACAAAATTTTCAGAGCTTATGGAGTTTTTCAAAAGCTTCAAAGAAAAAATCGGGTATTTAACCGACAGAGAGAGGGTTTACCGCTTAACACGAATATTTATAAGAGGATACAGGGAAGAAGATAGTGATATTCTGGACAGCAATAATGATGTTTTTTTTCGTAACCTTAAAGGGTTGCATGAGCAGTTGTCGAGCTTTAGTGAAAATAATGAGTTTGGACAAATTGCTGGCATTATTTTGAATCCTGCCGAGGCTCGATATGCAGGAATAGGCAGATCGTCCGCTAAAAAAACAATCGGCAAACCCTTACTTGAGGTACATAACCTTAAAATAGCCAGCCGGGTTGGACCTTCTGGTAAACTTGTTAACCAAATACTCGTAACTCTAACACAAAGGAGGGGTGTTGTATGCAAAGAAGACAGGTATGGCAACCCGGAAGTAGCAGGCTTTTTCGTTCCGGGTCATACTGAAGAT
>JANMDL010000629.1:0-2485 GCA_031376295.1 Chitinophagales bacterium | reverse complement strand
AATGCATTGCCAAGATTGTGCTGTGCTGCAGCATTAGCCGGATTTTTATCCGTCACCTGCCGGTATTGCTTTGCAGCTTCGGTGTACTCCTTTTTATTGTATGCATCGTTTCCCTTTTTAATCAGTTTATTTTCCTGCTGCGCCATACCAGTCAGCGGCAAAAGCACTACTAAAGAGACCAACACAAACTGCAGGGTTTTCACCTTTGAGCTTTTCTTTTTTTCTGAAATAATCATTTCGATAAGCAGCAATAACAATGCAGCAGCCAGGAACCAGGTAAAATAATGGGTGTAGGAGCTGCCAGAGGTTTCGGTAATTGTTCTTGAACCCATACTGTTCAGTTGTGCCTCCAGTTTTGCTGCCACATCGCCGCTGTTGCTGAACAATTGGTATATGCCATTGCCTTTTGCAGCAATGTCTTTCAGTTCTTTTTCATTCAGTTTTGATATTACGGTATTGCCGTCAGTATCTTTTTTAATTTCATTGGTAGCTTCGTCAATAATGTTGCTGCCTTCGGGTGAGCCAATACCTACGGTATTAATCACTACCCCATCTGCAGCCATTGCTTCGGCTATTTTTCCGGCACTTTCATCATGGTCTTCCCCATCACTGATCAGCACCACTGCTTTGTACTTTTTTTCTTTGGCGGCAAATGCAGCATAGCTCATTTTAAGCGCATCACCAATAACCGTTCCCTGTGTGGGTACCATATCAGTATTAACAGAAGAGAGATACAGCCTGGCAGCATTCTGATCGGCAGTAAGCGGCATTTGAATATAGGCCCTGCCGGCAAATACCACCAGCCCCACCCGGTGATTGCCCAGCCTGTCAATCAGCTTGCCCAGCAGCAGCTTGGCACGCTCCAGCCTGTTAGGCTTTACATCCTGCGCCAGCATACTTTTGCTTACATCTATTGCCAGTACCACATCAATACCATTGCGGGTAACCTGTTCGTTGCCCTGCGGTTTTTTTAACCCGCCTGCGGCAAAAGCACAGGCAGCAAAAGCCATAAGTATCAGTACAAATTTAAGTGCAAATTTTTTGGGGCTGTAATTTTTTATCAGCTCTTTTACCAGCTCCGGGTCACCAATCTTCCTGGCTGTCTTTCTCTTCCACCACAACACAAAAAAGTACAGCAATACCAGCAGGGGAATACCCGCCAGCGCCCATAAATATTGTATGTGTTCAAAACGGAGCATCAATTATTGCAATTTGAGTAAAAAACAGCAAGTATCCAATTTTTCATTTGCCAAAAAAATCACAAAATATTTCTGGCACAGTTTGAAAATATATACCCCTGAAACACTGTTTTTCTTTCTGCTATGGTTCAAAACAATCAAAAGCAAGGACTCAAAGGAACATCTACTGTCACCTGAATTTGGAGCGCATAATTAAACAATCCTTCAATAAACTCATCACTCATAACTCATAACCCGTCCCCTGTCAACTGCTTCAGCTTTTATTTCTTCCCCTCAAAAAAACCTTTCTGTTTTAGGATGCCTTTTGTAATATCCATCCGCACTTTTACCATGTCAATATTGGCATCAGGCGATTTTACTAATGTTACAAAAAAATAAATATGCATGTTCTCTTCTATCCAGCCAACCACCCAGCCAACCTGGTTACGTTGCTCATCAACACCCCAGCCGGTTTTATAACTCAATTTGTATGCCGTATAGTTATCCCGCATCATGGCCTGCCTTACTGATTCCTGTACACCTGCACGAAAAGGCAACTGGCCGAAGAATAATTTTTTCAGAAGCCCAAGCTGTTCATCAGGAGATATCTTCATCCGGTTGTTCAGCCAGAACGAATCCACAGGGCCGCTGCAGTTCATATTCCCATAATGCAGGGTGTCTATCCAACGCTTCATACTGTCGGCACCGATGCGGCGGGCTACTTCCTGGTAATAAGGCACATTACTTACCTTAAAAGCTTCCATCATACCCATATCCCTGTTCCAGTCCTCAACAGGCCGTTTAACCCCATCCCATTTTATCGTCATGGTGTCATTCAGTATCACACCCGATTGTAAACCGATAAGGGAGTTTACAATTTTAAAGGTTGAGGCGGGCAGCACCCTGGTGGTATCCATCTGCATGTTGTACACTGTTATTTCGCCACTTGTATTATCCAGCATGGTAAAGCAGCCTTCCACTTTACTGTCATCAAAATACTTTTTCAGGCTGTTGTCAATTACAGCCCTTTTTTGCGTACAGGAGAACAATGCAGTAAATACAATTGCTGCAAGAAGGAAATGAGATTTTTGCTTCATAAATATTTTTGTTGCGGACAATTACAGTAATCGGCTAATTTATTATTTATCATTGATATGTTTGGCGGTGGCATCAAGGGCATCAAAAAATGCTTCCCCATATTTTCGGGTAAGCGCATCTTTTAAAAAAACATATACAGGCACTTTCAGTTTTTTACCCAGGCTGCAGGCAGCACCACAAAGATCTTCCCGTGGCTCATAATTTACATA
>JANMDL010000612.1:0-6883 GCA_031376295.1 Chitinophagales bacterium | reverse complement strand
TATACCATAGTATGCAGGCCCAAGCACATACGGGTAAGCCGAATTCCAATTGGCATCTACGGTTGCGAAATAACAATATATGCCATTGGGATAATCCGGTGTTTTGCAAATCCTGCCATTGTGTACATCTAAATAGTCATTTTCTCCGGGATGGCTGATGTATTCATAATCTTCTCTGAAATACCCCAATGGATAAGTTGTGCTTATTGCCGGGCCATTTGTACGGGTGGTTATCGTCTTTAATTGATAACCGGATTTCATCCTGGTAATTCCCCCTGTGGCATCTAAATTTTTATAGGCATAAGCTCCATAAATAGGGAAGCCATCATACGCAAAACCAAGCAATGGAGAATGAACGGTGCCGTCAATTGCATATAGGCCATCCGCATCATACAGGTTGCAAACAGTGGATAGCACCGTTAAATCCAAATCAAAAGCAGAAGGGCTTTGATGATGGTGGTAGTTGGTGCCGCCAGGATGTCCTTTGGCACAATCAAATCCGGCTCTTTCTGCAAGTACAGCATCCCTCGTCCAAGCCTGTGCAGCAAAACCGCCAGTGCAGGCCGGCCGGCCTGGTCCTCCGCATAAGGCGCCGGTTGTATTGTCCCAGGCAACACCATCACGGTAATCAAACAAGGCAACCCCATTGATAAAAACCCCAACGTTACCGCCAGATGTATTTGTTAATGTTCCTGTATTTTGAACCGGGTTTAAAGGAAACCTGAATATGGCATTTTGGTCGCCGGCCTGGTTAGGATTATTGTCTAAATAGGGGCCAACTTTATAAGCCGGAATGCCCCTAGTTTTTATGTACGAATAGGTGGCAGAATAACTTACTTCCTGGCAATTTACCAGTATGCCATTTGAAAGGGCAGTAGAGTTGCCCGCAACATAATATGAGCCTGTTATTGTAGTGTTTTGTAACCATTTTGCTATGGCAGGGTTGGTTTGCCCTGAGCCGTACAGTGTTGCCATTAACAAAATGAACAGTAAGTCTGCTTTTCTCATATTTTATAATTGATTCATTTATTTTACGATATTGTTTTCCTTTTCCTTCGCTGCACCACTAGTTTTTGGGCGGATGCTGGTGCTTTTGATTAAATACAAATCCCGGGTCGTTTAAGGTGAGCAAAAAGGCAAGTAAATCAACTTTTTCGTCAGACGAAAGTGCGATTGTTTTTTTGAGTTCCTTTGACAGGCTTTTGTGCTGTTGAACCCCATTGGTATAATGATTGAGCACCTGCTGCAGTTTTTTAAACCTTCCATCGTGCATGTAAGGATAAGTGTAGCTGAGGTTTCGTAAACTTGGAACTTTAAACAGCAGACTATCCTCGTTTTTTTTGGTAACCATCCACCTTCCATAATCATTCAAAGTGGTATCAACAGGTAACCCATTGCTGGCAAATGTATAATTGGTAAACATGGGTTCAGTATGGCAGGCATTGCAATAGTGCAGAAATAAGCGATAGCCATTCTCTTCCTGTACTGTAAAATTGGCTTTACCCTGCCTAACCTGGTCGTATTTAGCATTGGCTGAAATTAATGTAAGCTGAAACTGTGCCAATGCTTTCAAAACTTTTTCGCCGGTAATGGCACTGTCGTGGTATGCTGTATAAAACGTTTTTCGATAAAAGGCTGCCCCGTTTAATTTTTTTACAACAGAAGCTATTGTTTCGCCCATTTCTTTTGGATGGCTGATGGGTGCCAGTGCCTGCATATCCAGGTGGTTAATGGCACCATCCCACATAAATGTTTTTTGCCATGCCAGGTTAAACAGTGCCGGAGCATTTCTTGTGCCAACCTGGTCATTTATACCGTGGCTTACATCGTGGTCGGTATGCGAAAAAGCATTGTAAGGAGAATGGCAGGAGGCACAGGAAATAGTATTGTCAGCAGATAAGACAGGGTCATAAAAAAGATGCCTGCCTAAGGCAATGATTGAAGTATCCAACCGGTTTTTACTCAAATCATATTCAGGAAATGGAAAATAGCCGGGGTAAATCAGTTTGACTTCAGTAATTGTAAATGAGAGCAATGAAACACATGCAGCAATAGCAGATATGGTGATGCTTATTTTCATTTAGCGGCACTAAAAATTGCTTTTATTTTTTTTGCCATTTCCACTGCTTTTGCATTTGGACTCATTATTTCATAGGACTCATCCAGCTTCAATTGGTTTAATAATTGCAAAATATTTATTTCAATAATAATCTTTTGCGGGTTGTTGATTTGTAAATCAATTTGTTGCAGGGTATTATGCGGGTATTGATAACCACCGATGTGAAAAGTAAATTGGTTTTTTCCGGAAGGGCAAACTTTACTTACTCCTTCTAACTTAAAATTTATATAACCGCTCTGCCATGTCCAGTACATGCTGTTGGTGGGGTCTAAATCGCCGCCCAATGCGCCTGATACATTGGTGGTGCTATCTACACCGATACAAAAGACTAACCGGTTAAATTTTTTATTTTTTTTGTTTGAGTGATTTACGATTAATGATTGGGCATTTTCTATATTAACCAGGTGATGTTTTTTTATCACTTCATCAACCAGTTTAGTATGCTGATAAAACCTGATGTTGGATATGTAAAATTTTAGTGCTGATATTTCTATGCTATCAGTTTTGTAAGCATATTTTTTGTCCAATTCAACAGGAGCGGAGTTGCAGACCGGGTTGAATTTAATTGAACGGATATTTTTTTGGGAATAAGCGAAAGTGCTTACTGTTACCAGAAAAAAAAAGGTAATCTGACTTTTTAAACCAAAGTAATTTATCCGGTTAAATGTAACACCTATAATCAATCTTCTTTTTTTAATTCTTTAATATCGTTCTTTAAAGCTGCCATACTGTTGGGGTCAAGGCTGTTGTAAATGCCCCTGATATGCCTGTTCCTGTCAATCAATACAAAATTTTCGGTGTGCAAAAAAATGCTGGTGTCACTGTTAACACCCAGATCTTCTTCTACAAAATAAAATTTACGGCCGAGGTTGTAAATCTCCTCTTTATTGCCTGTAAGCAGCTTCCATTTATTATACTGAACTTCCCGGGCTGCGGCATATTTTTTCAAAACAGGGATACTGTCTTTTGCAGGGGTTACAGAGTGCGAAACCAGTAATACATCCTTGTCATTCAAAAATGCTGTTTGTATATCAGCCATGCTCACAGCCATTTTCAGGCAAATGCCGGGGCAAGTGGTAAAGAAAAAATCAGCCACACAAATTTTGCCATCCAGGTTTTTCTCTGTGAATGATTTCCCTTCCTGGTCGGTAAGACTGAATTTCCTTATAGCATGGAATGTTGTTGCGTCTTTCATTTCCCATTTCGGGGTAAAATCCGCCGTGTCGTAATAAGGAAGATTTCTTGCTTTTTCTTTACAGGAACATAATACAGCTAACACCATAGAAATTATCCAGTATTTCATACTAATTTTTAAATTTTTCATCTTTTAACGTGAAGCATAGTCCGGACTTTTGCAACCCATACCGAAAGCCATCTTTTGCTTCGTAATTAATATAAGGCTTTCCATTTTCCCGCCAGGCTTGTTGCATACCGTCTTCTTTGTCGTCTTTAAAATTGAGGAAGGCATAAGGCTTGCCGGTTATATACCATTGTTTATTGGAACCTTCTCTTTTATCATTCAAGTAATAAAATTCAAATTTAGTGTTGCCATTTTCCCAATAACCAATATGCTTTCCAAAGCTTTTGTTTTCTTTATACATCCTTACAAACCTTAATTTTCCGTGAGGATAATAACTTTTTGATGTGCCATGCTGCATACCGTTTAAATACCCGCATACTAAGGTTACCTGTTTGTTTTCGTACAGTTCTTTCAAATAGCCTGAAAAGGGATGATTGTTAAAATAATAAATACCATTCTCTAACTTCAGGTTCGGTGCTGCAGATAAAATAGTGTCCTTTGGTATTTGTGCAGTATCAATAAAGAAAGTGGGGGAACTAAATTCCGCCTCTTTCTTTGTGTTTGAGCAACTGGCAAAACTTACGGCCAGTGCAATAAAAATTAATTGCCTAAAACGTAAACGTTCCTTTTGTGCCATGATAACTGCCTGCTTTTAAAACATAAAAACCAGAACTCATATAATTTACATTGGAGCAATGATAGTGATAAAGACCACTTGGATATTCTGTTGTGGCTGTGGTATGCCCGCCATTAGCATCCAAGCCTGTTGCATAAGTGCCTGTAGAGCTGCATTTTCTGCCATAGATAGGAAAACCATCTCTTAACCAACCAATTAATTTTGCATCATCATCAGAAGTGAAATCTCCATTAAAGTGATAGTGGTACAATCCACCCGGGCCGCTGTGGGCACCTGCCCTGTCAAAGGACTTGAGTGTTCCGGCATCTACGGGTACATTGCCGCCTTCACGGTCGTTATAAATAGCTACACCATTTAGTGCCATGCCAATCGGGCCAAGCGAAGTTTCTTCTTTGGTGCCTGCTTCTGCAGGGCTTATCGGAATAGTCATTACAAAAACCTGCGATAGAAGATTGCCCGGATTAACGGTTTGTCCGGCAGTTTGTGCTTCATAAAGTACATTGCCAACACCCCAGTAAGGCGTAACGTGGTCTGGTACTCCTGTAGATTTCATTGTTACCGTTGTACTTGTTGCCGATAATGTTACTGCAGATTTATAATTGCTGCTGAAAACTGCGGGTACGGTACCGGAAGAGTCTTCGGTTGCTGCGTCGTCTTTACTACAACTGTTTAAGGCAGCAGCCACTATTATCAGGCATGCGGGAAGTACTTTTACTGACAATTTCATGAATTTTAATTTTAAGTTTTAATAATCCTTTTACGAATAAATTTGGCATATCCTTCGGGAGAAGTATATTTTTTTATAATTTCTATAAGAATTATTTTTAGTAAGTATCAGAAATGGCAGCTTCAGCATTTCAATAATAAACAGCGCAACACCAATAGGCAGCATTAAGTGCAGCATTTATTTGACTGTGTACAATTTGGTTTATTAATTACCAGGTGGCGGAGCCGCAACTTTTTTTTCTGTGGTAAAGTAAAAAGATAACTCATTGGTAAACTTATTAAAATCTTCCAATTGTTCAGGCTTGCAGAGTTTTTTTATTTGTATAAAATGGTCAAAATGTACCGATTCTATCCGTTTTTGCAGTTCACTTAAAAGGGTTATTAAAGAATCTTTGCTACTAAAGGTTTCCGTTTTTAGTGATTGGTAAAGGGTGTTTTTTGTATTGCTGATACTGTCTTTAAGCCCTTTTACAGATTGCTGGTGTCCCCCAATCAGCATTTCGTATGCTGCTACCTGGTTTTTATCAAAGTGTAACCGCTCAATAATAATTTGTTTAGGACCCTGCCGTTTACCCCGCGGGCCTGCTTCGGGTGGCATTGGTGGTTTTCTCAGCAATAAAAAGCCAACAACTCCAATATTGAGTGCTACTAAGCCAATAACGGCGATGCTTAATAATTTTACCTTACTCATTGTAGAAATCATTTTGGGTGGAGAGGTTCAATGAGTTTACAATGTTTTGCGCTTCAGCATTTTCCGCTACCGGATTAACATTGGCCGCATTTATTAGCATTGATATATTGATTGCCAATATAATGATTAATGAAGTTGCAAAAGCCCATTTCCACCTTACAGGAGCCTCCGTATGCTGCAGGTTTTGCAGTTGCTGCCTGATGCGGGTTAACAGGAAGGGGGGGGCTTCTGTTTTTTTAATTTGCTTTAGTAAATCCAGGGTTTTATTAATATCCATGACTTTTTTATTACTTGTTATACGATTGTTGCATTAAAATCCTCCGGTTTCTGTTAATTTTTTCTGAATAGTTTGTTTTGCCCTCTGCAGCAGCGATTCCACCGCTTTTAAACTGGTATTCATAATTTCGGCCACTTCCTTTTGCGAACGGTCTTCTATCCTGGTTAAAATTACTGCTGTTTTTTGATTTTCGGGCAAGGTATAAATTATTTGTAACAGATGCTTAAGGGCTTCTTTTTGCTCCGTTTCAGTACCCGGATGATTAATGGTTACCGCATTGCTAACCGGTTCGATGCTATCGGTATGAAACAGGGAACTTAAGAAGCCATATCTTTTTTTAGATTTTTTGGCTTTCAAAAAATCAAGACAATGATTGATCGCAATACGGCAAATCCAGGTTTTTAGGGAAGCTGTTCTTGCATCATACTGCTGATACCGCTGATAGACTTTTACAAATACTTCCTGGGTAATATCCTGGGCATCTTCAGTATTGAGTACATAATGCAAACATATATTGTAAACGAGGTTTTTATGTTCGCTGTATATGGTTTCAAAATGTGCCTCCTGCATCATCAGGTTTTAGTATTTTTTTTTGCAAAGTACTGATTAAACACGAATACTTTATTCATGCTGGTGTAAGCAGGATAATTGAAATACCGTAGGCTAACCGTTGTTACTCATCAGCCTGTATAAATTTATTGGTGAGCATACGGCCCGATTCAGACAGGTTGTTGTTCCTTAAAAAGTGTAGTGCCCTTACCACATCTTCATACTGTATCAAAACTTTATCTTTGTTGCAACCGAAAAAAACATTCTTTTCGATAGCAGAATACTGTACCCCGTTCAAATGTATAAAAGCAATACCATCGCCAGTTGAACAGTTTGTCAACCTGTTGCCGGTAAAAGTAAACAATGGCCCCATGGTGCTTTCATCATTACCGCTGCGCAGCATAGTGAGTAACTGTCCTTTTTGATTGGTAAAGCTGCTATTGGTTATTTTTAACTGCTCTGCATTGTAATAGCCTTTTTTATCTGTTTCTTCTGCTAATTTAAAAATATTCCCATTGCCATTGCTGAAACTGCAGTTGTTCACAATGATGCTGTCTGCTACACTTGATTTGGCTGCAGTAAAA
>JANMDL010000601.1:0-1562 GCA_031376295.1 Chitinophagales bacterium | reverse complement strand
ATTTCAAGCTCTTTTACTTTTTTTACTATTTCCTCTGTAGTCATTTTTTTCGATGGGCGTTGAACGTTGGGCGATGAGCGGAAGACAGACCTCACTTGAGGTTACTGTTTTCGTAATATCGTATCAGGCCGTTGATTAATTGTATGCACTTCAGTATTAAAACACTTACTTCATTCAAATCCTCCTCTGCCAAAATTTCCACTATTACTGCCGCTTCAAGCAATGTTTCTGTTTCATACGCTGAGCCCCTTGCAATATGCAGAAACTGAACCGTATCTTTTTTATAATTACGCCCAACACCTTCTGCAATATTTGCAGCAACCGAAACAGCTGCTCTTTTGCTTTGCGATACCAGGCCGAACATTTCTTCTTTCGGGTATTTTTTCATTAAGCCATATACTTCCTTTATCAATAACATGGCCTGCTTCCAGGCATCCAGGGTTTTATAACTCGTCATATTTTAACAATTCAGGTTTAGAATTTTCATCAATCATTTATTACTAGCCAAAACATAACTATACCTAATTTGCACCTTCAAACGACCAACGATCATCGCCCAACGAACTACGGTCATCGATCATCGCCCAACGAACAACGCCCAACGAACGACGTTTTCACGGCACATTCACCACCTTCAAAATATCTCCAATCACCATTTCGGCTGTTACGTTTTCCGCTTCAGCTTCGTACGTAAGTCCAATCCGGTGGCGCAGCACATCCTTGCAAATGCCCCTTACATCTTCGGGAACTACATAGCCACGTTTGTTTAAAAAAGCATAAGCCTTGGCCGCCAAAGCAAGATTAATACTTGCCCTCGGTGATCCGCCAAAACCAATCAACGGTTTCAGCCTGGCCAGGTTGTATTTTTCAGGAAAGCGGGTGGCAAACACAATGTCGAGTATGTAGTTTTCAATTTTTTCATCCACATATACCTGGCGCACCAGTTCCCTTGCATGCAGTATTTCGCTGATGCTGGCTACTGCGTTGATGATGGGTTGTGTAAGGCCCTGTGTGTTCTGCCGGATGATCTGCTGTTCCTCTGCCTTGTTGGGATAGTCCACCACCACTTTCATCATAAAACGATCCACTTGTGCTTCGGGCAATGGATAAGTGCCTTCCTGCTCAATGGGATTTTGTGCGGCCAATACCAAAAAAGGTTCATCTAATTTGTACGTGGTTTCGGCAATGGTTACCTGCCGCTCCTGCATGGCTTCCAGCAAGGCGCTCTGCACTTTGGCCGGCGCACGGTTTATTTCATCCGCCAGTATAAAGTTGGCGAATATGGGGCCCTTACGCACCATAAACTCATTTTTGGGCTGGTTGTAAATCATGGTGCCGATTACATCCGCAGGCAGCAGGTCGGGGGTAAATTGTATGCGGCTGAACTTTGCCTGTATGGACTGTGCCAGCGATTTGATGGCCAATGTTTTTGCCAGCCCGGGCACGCCCTCCAGCAGCACATGCCCGTTGCTGAGCATGCCTATCAACAGGCGCTCTACCATGCCGTGCTGGCCCACAATCACCTTGCCCAGTTCATCATTAATTTTTGTAACAAATCCTGC
>JANMDL010000544.1:0-4128 GCA_031376295.1 Chitinophagales bacterium | reverse complement strand
AGCCAGTAATGCAGGGTGAGTATGATATAGAAATAAGCAAGGAAGGTTATCAGCCCCAAACTATTACAGAAGTAAAAATCACAAGGGGACAGGTAAATGCAGTAGAGGTGGCGTTGAAAAAAACAGCATAAAAACGGGTAGGTTTTAAAACAAAAGGTTGTTTCAGTACATGAAACAACCCTTTTGTTTATTTAAACTTATTATCGCAATTATAATCCTAAGGCTACCAGAAAAGCTACTCACACCAAATCACTTACTCAAATACCTCCAGGCAATACCGCAAAGTATCATCACAAAAAAAGTAGTATATATCAGCTTATTGTATTTAGCCAGCCAGTTGGGCAGGTAAATATCAAAGTTATCTTTAGCCGAATTGGAATACTTACGGGCAATAATGGTAAGCGGACACATTTTTTTGAAAATAAGCAGTACAATTCCTTCCAGTACAATCAGCGCAATACCAATCCACACAAATTTGTCAATCCTGTTTACAACAACAGCATAAGCCATATAAAAAAGCACCACATTAAAAAATATCCAGATAAGTGTATGAATGATTTTGATACGTATTAGCTGCTGCATAAATAAAATTTACATTTCTCAATTTTAGTTTTTCATTGTATAAGCTTCCAATATCCATTCCAGCAATGCTGCATCTATTTCACCAGCACTGTAAATATCAATATAATACAGGTACCTGTTTGCAGATAACTGAATAACTTTTTTAAACCTTTTACTGCTTGTCTTATACCTTAACCCAAAATGGAGCTCTATTTTACTTGCAGAGATTTTTACTGCAGCGAATGTGAAGCTGCTGTCTAAATGAATACAACATTCCAGCGATTGTATTTTATACGGCCCGATTTTTCCCCGGATTGCCTGTATCAATGTATCATATAACAATTTGCCTGCGGCTTTACCTTCAAAATGCTTTACTAATGGATACAATTTACAGGAATGGCTTTGGTTTTGCCGTTCAAACGGGCGGCCGCATTTTGGGCATGTCCATAATTGCACATTTTTCATGATGTTGGTTTTTCATGCAGTAAATATCCTCCAATACCTGTTAACCATAATACAACGGGATAAGCCACCCACCGTTCTGTACCCCCATCTCCGATAATTGGAATGAAAAAAGAAGCCGTCCATAGTGTTATAATTGTTATCAATCCAAAAACGATTCCAGCATATTTAAAAGGAGCTGATACAATTTTTAAAGAAGTAATAGCCATAAGCCCGCCCGCATTAAAAGTGAGTAAGGCAAACACGCCATGATAAGGATCTTTATTGCCAGGAAAAAATCCAACACCAAGCATACCAATACCTAACAATAAAAGAGGAATGGTGAACAAATATTTTTTAAAGCCCTTGTGTTGTAATACTGATGCTGCGGCTATCATTAAACCAGCAAGAACCATGGTGTAATTAAAAATGCTGGCCGAGGGTTGATAAGTTACACTGTTGGGGCGCACTGTGGCACCTAAATCACTTATCTCACTATTGGCGGTAGTATAGCCCGAAGGATAAAATGCTTCGGCAGTAATAATGCCCATTAAAATTATGGAGCCTGCAAGAAACAATAATAATCCTGCTGTTTTACTATTCTTATTCATAATACTGTTTATTATTTTTTATTCTAAATTGCTTGCAATTGTTTATTCAATTTAATTCCTCCTGCTACAACAGCCACAAAAAAAATGACCGCTGGATATACATACCAAAACAAAAATGTTTCCGCATATTGAAAGGTGATTCTTTCTTTCAGCAGTATATACAGCAAAAGATATAGTACGCCTGATAAAAACAATGCAGCAATGCTGCTTACTAAAATTGCCTTTGCAGCATGTAATTGCGGATTGAACCACAACAAAACTTTTCTCAATATTACCCCGGCCACCGCACCGGCAAATATTGACACAATCGCCATCAGCAAAGAAAACACGGCAACAGAATATGCCATAGAAAAGCCATTAGCAAATAAGATTGTACTTCGTTCAGAAGAAGGCATAATGCTGTAAATAACTGCCGATGAACGGATGATTGCGTAGAACATCACAACAAGTGAATAGGCAAACACACCTGCCACTGCAAACAAAGCACCATTGTATGCTGCTGTTTTATTTAAAATATTTGTATTCATAATCATCCATTTTATTTCTCTCAGCCTTTTGTTTAATACCCATCATCATGCCTGATTCCATGATAAAATGCAACGGTTCGAATAAACCGGAATAATACATCTTCATCAACCAGTTTTGCTTTACTTCCATGGATGGATAACGAACAATCAATCTTGCTTTATCAGCATCAATAGAATCGAGGTACAATGTCCAGCCACCAAGTGAATAGTATCCATTTGGCTTCACAAATGATATCAATTCATACCCCTCCCCTTCACCGTAATAAACCGTATCTCCCGGCAGGGGGTTTTGCCATTGCGGTACAATCGTATCTGCATTATGCATATTAGCAGCAAATAAATTTTCCAGCCAGTAATAACTGTTAAAGCCGCCACGGTTCTGCCCGGTTTGTGCAATCCACGGCCATATTTTTTCTTTGGGTGCTTTAATGTTAATGGCACGGGTGGAAACAATCCGGTTGGAAGTAATCAGTTCATCTGCAGGCATTTTCATTTGTTGCTCAGCAGCGGTGGCGCCCCAGCTTATATGCACAGGGCGGATGAAAACCCAGTACACCAATGCAATGACTGCATAAAACAGTAAAGTGTATTTTATAAATCGTTTAACCTGCTTCATTTGCTCTTTGTATTTTTAATTATCACAACCCGCTTCTTTAACTTTAATCCAATCTGCAATAATTTCCCTGGCTTTTATCACCGTTGATTTTCCATGTGCACCATCATCAATGGTTTTATATGTTTTGTTTTCCTCTTTCCAATAGGTATATATCAAATCACAGCCAGCTTTATCCACAATACTGTCCTGCATACCATAGAGTAACAACAATGGGTAATTTGCCTTTTTTGAATAATCCAGCATTGCCTGCATTAATTTCTTAACCTCCATCATGTAAAACATGCTGAAATACTTTACCAATAATGTATCGTTTTGCCTTAACTCAGCTTCTTTTCTGTCATCATCATTTTCTATCAATGATATATCGCCGGCCATGTTAACAATTGGTTTATGTTTGGCAAACAGCATGTAGAAAGCATATTTTATATATTGCCCTAAACCCGGCGACATTCCTTTTGCCTTTTTTTGTATATATGGCGGATTAATTAAGATTGCTCCATCTATATATTTCAACTCATCAGCTACAGCAAGTAATACGGCGCAGGACATACTGTGCCCAAATAAAAAAACAGGATGCTGTTTAGATATATAATCTTCGTCCTTCCTTATTATTTCCCTGAAATCACCGACAAGTAAATTGATACCAGGTATATCACCCCTCACACCACCTGAGTAGCCGGTACCTCTTGGATGTATTACCACCACCCGGTTTTCATTATTTGCCAACACTTCAATAATATCTTTTTCGTTGTGATGGTTGATCCCTGTAATACCAGCAATAATATAAATCGTAACCTTGTATTGTCTTATAGGTTCATAATTAAAAACAAATAATTTGCAGCCATCAGCAGCTGAATAATAAAAACCATCTTTTAACCCTGCTTGGTTTTGTTTAGTTATTTTCTTGGTTAGGGTCATTTTAGGTTCGCTTTTGTTCAATTTGTTTTCCTTTGCCTAATATCCAGGCTGCAATCGCCGAAGCAATTGTCATTGCCAATATACTGAAGGGTAAATCTGCCAATAAACCTGTAAGTGAAAAATGATTAGAGGAAGAATAAAATCCAAAATTGACCGAAGTCCAAAATAGGAAAGCAACGATAAAACCTTTTTTCAAACCCGACTCAAAACTTCTTGCACCCGACCATTTGATGACTACGGCTATGAAAAAACCCATCGTCAGTGCCGAAACTGCCAATGCCCATCCGATCAATTGGTCAGCAGGCAGCATTAATTGTTTTTGAAATTCTGCCGATACAGGCGGGTAAGCTTCATGAATATTTTTTAAAAAAAGAAAATGAGCACCTGCATTCAGTAAAAGATTGAAGACTGTTGCAATAATACCTGCTAAAATAAAATTCTTGTTTATTTTTAT
>JANMDL010000542.1:0-11056 GCA_031376295.1 Chitinophagales bacterium | reverse complement strand
CCCTCGTGCTATTGCATCATCAAGAAACTTCTTATTTGCCTCCCAGGTATATTGTCCAGCTTTGGTTACAAACTTATTCGCTCCTAACTTTTCAGCAAGCGCCTCATAAAATCCAGTTTTCCCCAAAACTGTAGTTCCAGCTTTCCCAAGTAACTTTGATGCGAGTCGGCTGGCCAACCAGCTCCCTGCTCTTCCAAATACCCAACCAAGCAGTTTTACGCCGAGCAATGTTTTTACTGCTTCAGTAAAAGCACCCGTCCCAAGAGCGTAAGGATACCATATACTATAACCAGCATCACTATATGCCTTTTCATTAAACCATCCTTTTGGCTTTCTAATTACCGTATTACCACCATCATAAGATACTTCATCATAAGGAAGAGAATTAGTAAATATGTCAACCCTCTTGGATTTCTCATCTATATTTATTCTATCTGTAATGTAACCAGACCTATTCTCGTTTCTGCTATTTTGTTTATCATTAATCCAGTTTGGGGCTTCAGAATCCCTACTGTGTTCTGCAACCATACCAGTTGGGTCTATATACAATATTGGGTTATCATTGCCATAAACGTAAGGGCTAAAAGAAGCCGTTACATCTGCTAAAGGATCTGCATTAAACCATCGCCCAAGTTGTGCATCATACATCCTTGCACTATAGTCAAGCCACTCCAAGCCACTACCATCACTAAACTCCTTACGCTGTTCTTCCTTTCCATTATACTTGTATTTATTCTCCAGCCTCTCCGCCGCATTGCTGCTGATACCCGCCATCTTCAACCCAAAAGGGTAATAAGCATTCTCCTCCACCAAAGGCCCTGTGTAATGCCGCACTACCAAATTATCAAAGAACACCGGTTTTGTCTTCGTCTCGTTGCTCAAATATACAAACAAGTAGCCGCTTTTTACTATTGGCAGGCCATTGGTAGCTAAGGTTTGCAGCCGCCTGTCTTCATAATAACCTGTTCGTATAAATCCACTGCCTGCTGGTACATAGTTAAACTGTTCGTCAAACAATATCCACTTTATAAATCAAAACCATAAAGCCATTCATTAATAACTCCTCCAGAACTTTCCAAGCCAATAATATCCATAATTTCTTCAAAGTAATGGCAAACTCTTTCTCTATCTTCTGTATCTAAGTTAAGTGGAGTAATCTCAGTTAATGATTTTGAAATAATACTTTGGTATTCTTTGTCCGAAGCACCTATATTAACTTCTTCCATAAAAGCAGTAATGCTTTTGTTAATTAACTCAGTAAGTGATTTTTTTAAATCTTTACTTTCTGTGCCTGGATAAAATATCGAAATGTCTTCATTGAATTTTTCTTTTTGCTGCAAGACTTTAAGTTCATTTATTATTTCATCTTTTTCCTTCATAACTACCAGTAATTTAAGAGATTAATTTTTTCCTGTAAAATAATTCTCTAAGTCAGCTTTAAAGGCTGCCTTATCAAAATCTTTAATTTTTTTTGGCAGGTCATCCAAATTAATAAGTGAATCAATAATCTTCATTCCAAAATATTTCTTCTGATCTTCATCAGATAATACCTGATACTCTTTATAGTTAAGCCATAATTGATATTCAAATGTTTTAACTATTTTTATAATTGAATTAGCTACTTTAATTTCTTTGTAATCTGTAAATTTTGGCCTTCTTTTTTTGTAGAAATTTTCAAACTCTTCAGCCATACAGCAAACACCTACTATTATATTTAAAACGTCTTCTCCATAATTCTTATGAATCATGAATTGTTTTATTTCTTCTTCAAGAATTAAAAAAGTTTTACTATTAACGCCAACTGATGTATGTATACCAAAGCCAAGTTTCATAATTATTGTTTTTTATATTGCTGCAATTGATTTATCTGAATATTTTGTTACCTGGTGGTAAATGGCCATTTAGTAAAAAGTAACTGTATATTTTTGTTTTCTCTGCAATTTTTATTTGAATCTGACTACCCCATAGCTCATCGGCTTTTTCAACCTTTAACGCATTCAATTCACTCTCTCTATATCGTCCAAATGGATTGGTTGTTTCCCCATACTTCCACACATCACCCGCATTCAAATTCATTACCCCAAATATACAGGTAAAGCAGGGATATTGCCCTGTAGTAGTTGCCCTTAATGAATACTGCACTCCCTGCGGCCCTGCGGCTCTGTTTAAAATGCCTTCTATTTCCTTTTGCATTTTGGCTATATAGTATGCCGCAATTGTGCCAGCAACAGCATACGTTACCCACTTAGCTGCTACTGCATCTGAGGGGTCAAGTACAGCTACATCTGTGGAAATCAAAGTCCAAATACCAAGTGATACAGCATAACTCTGCCTGATACCGGCAATTTGAGTTTCTGCATCTGCAAGCGCAGTTGCAGCCAAATCTGGCGAAATAAATAATTTGCCATTTTTTCTGAAAAAGCCATATTCTCCCAATTCGATTCTATCGCCTGCCAGTGTAGTGTATTTATAACCAGGTGCTCTATAAATTGCGCTATTACCATACAATGCTTTAGCGCTTTCCTCATCAACGACCCTGTTGTCATAAATCATTTCCCCATTTACTTGAACCCAATCTGTATATCCTCTACTTTCACTTTTATCATCTAAAGTACCAGTAGGGTCAACCCTGTTAATTGGGTCATTCTGGCAATAATTATAAGGTGTTACTGATTGCCTCAGCATTGCAAGCGGATCGGGCATAAGCCAACGGCCTATTTGATAGTCGTAATACCTGCCTCCAAAATCATATTCTTCTAAACCTGAACCATCACTAAACTCCTTACGCTGTTCTTCCTTTCCATTATACTTGTATTTATTCTCCAGCCTCTCCGCCGCCTTACTGCTAATTCCCTGTTGCAAAAGCCCGAAAGGATAATAAACATTCTCCTCCACCAAAGGCCCTGTGTAATGCTGCACCACCAAATTATCAAAGAACACCGGTTTCGTCTTCGTCTCGTTGCTCAAATATACAAACAAGTAGCCGCTTTTTACTATTGGCAGGCCATTGGTAGCTAAGGTTTGCAGCCGCCTGTCTTCATAATAACCTGTTCGTATTAACCCGCTGCCACCTGGTACGTAGTTAAACTGCTCATCAAACAGTATCCAGTTTAAATATGCCTTTGGCGGGCTTGGCAATACCACATCTGTATGGGTTGCTAAAAAACTATTGATGCCGCCGGGCATTGGGCTGCCTGCACCCAGCAGTTCAGCAGGCGTAGCTTTGCCGCCGCTAAGGCCACTGGCGCCATTGGTAAGCGCTTTTAAAAGGCCGCTTAGTAAATCCTGCCCCGCAATAAACTTAATTTCATCTGAAGTGGTGGCAGCATTAGGCACCCAGGCTTTTACGCCTATATCCACCTTATCGCCCGCCATTACCTTTAATGCCAGTGTAGCGCCCAACTGGTAGCCAGTACCCTGCAGTTTACTGGTATATTTATTGGGGCTGGTTGTAGCATCTGTAGGGTATTCGGGGCTTATTATGTTGCCAATAGGGTAGGCTGTTAATGCTATATTACTAAATAATGCCGTTTCTTTTACCCGCTGCTCCACTTCAAACGTAGCCATGTATTTAGCTGTATCAGTTTGTTCCGTAAGCACCGTGCGTATATTACCCAAATGGTCTTTTAAAAAATAATCGTACTGCCAGGTATAAGCACTATCCCCATTTACATAATACTGCTTGGCATAGCGTATCCTTCCTTCCTCATGCCCGGTAAATTGTAACTGGTCATTTTCATACACAAATCCGCTGATGTACTCGGTGGTTTTATCAGGCTTGCCGGTTTCATGTACAATTTTTTTAAGTTTATTGCCTCCTGCATCATACACATACTCAATGCTTCCTTTTGCAGTTACCGTAATGGTTTGCGGCAGGTTTAAATAATTGTACGTTATGCTGCTTATGCTTTTATTATTATCCACCACCATATTGCCATTTACATCATAGCTGTAATCAGTAGCCGTCTTGGTGTTGGCATCATACTTAAAGTCGCCCAATCGGCTGCTGTTGTTGTTAGCAGTGTCGTACACACTTATCAACTTATTACTTGTCAACTGGTATTTATAACTCAACTGGTCAATAAAACTGCTTCCACCCAGCTTCCACCCCTTTTGCGCCATACTCTGTATATTTCCATTGGCATCAAAGCCAAGGTTGCTTACACTGTAATCTATTCCGGCTGTTTTATTAAATGTATTACCACTAAGCTGGTTAAAATCAGCTCCTTTCAGCCGGTTGGTAGCATCATAGCTAAAATCATACTTCCGCTTTTCACCATCGCCAGCCGCCCGCCAGGTAGTGCCGCCAATATTGCCGTTGTACTGCGGCGCTGTATAGCTTTGCCCGGGTATAATGTTGCCCGTTTTATCATAAGCCAGTTCAAACCCAAAATAATTGGTGGTACTTAATCCATTAATGTATGCTCTGTTGGCACCCAGCATCCACCCACGAATATTATAATCATACACCAACGATTCAAGGGCTGTATTCCCCAATACCTTCTTTTTCAGTTGCCCCTGGTTATCATATTCATTTTGTGCCGTTGTGGTAAACTGCGCAGGCATTACACCATTATTTATTATGCTGCTGCCAATTTTCTTTTCCGTTTTTATTAATCGTCCCTGCTCATCGTAGCGTAACTGTGTTACTGCTATAATGGTTTGTGCATTTATTCCCGCTTTTTGGTGTTTTTGCACCATCATCAATGGTTGCCCGGCCCAGGTGTATTGGGTAGTATTAATATCTATCCCCCCACTTGCATTAGTAGCTTTTACCTGTATCACACGGCCTTTGCCGTCATAAAAGGGTATAGAGTATAAATAGTTATTAGCAGTACCGAGTACTTTAACCCTGCTGCCCGTTGTCATACCCTTAATGGCAGCACTTTGTGCGTTAGCCTGTGCGTAGGGCCAGTTATTATTGGCGGGTTGCAGGTAACTATTGTAAGCCGTGCTGTATGTTGAGGTAAGCCCTGTCGCTCCTGCGAAGGAGAGCCAATTATAATTGTCATAAAAAGTATTGCTCAGTTCCTCATAGCCTGTGGCTGCCAAACCCGCAGCGGAGGGATATACAGAGGTATTTTCTGCGGCAGCAATATGCGCTGCATGGCTTTGGCTATTCGTCCACAATCCCGTTGCCACAGGTCTGTTCAATACATCGTACTGTGTATACTGCCATTTAACTGTTCCCGTACGCATATTGCCATCCTGCGTAAGCACCAGCCTGTCACGCACATCGTACACCATATACACGGGTGCTGCACCCGGCACTTTTTTCATGCTCACACGGTTTCGGGTATCATACTCATACCTAAAGCACAACTCATCTAACAAACTTGCAGTAAGCAGCCATCCATTACTTGTCAACTTATCAACTGCAAGGGGCTGCAGCACGCAGCGCAGGTTGCCCAGCTCATCATACACATAGTAAGTACAAAGCCAGCCGGTATAGCCAGTTCCGTTTCCAGTATCATCGGCAGCGGTTAGCTGTACTTTTTTCAATAATACCTTTCCTGCTTTGTCTTTATATTCTATTGTTTGCTTACCATGTTCATCCACTACCGCAATTTTATACAGTTCACCGGGTAAGTAATTGCCGGTTATTGCATAAGTGGCAAATGTACCGGGTACACCATTGGTTGCCGTCCATATTTTTACGCTATCGGTAAGGGTGTTTATCCAGTATTTATTTTGTACACCACGGCCGCTGCCTGCCCAACTGTTACCAGGGGGCATTGCTTTTTCAGGCCGGTTAAGCGGGCTGGCTTCGTATTCGGTTTTACCGTAAAAAAATGTTTCCCCCTGCGTACCATATTGTGCCTGCATATATGCCTGCTGCTGTGCAAAGGGGTTCAGTTTAAACTTACCATCAGCTATGCTGGTATTGCCACCTGCATTGCCTGCCGCAAAAGGCAGGTACTGGTTTTGCTCCCTGCCAAAATCATCATATACCACAGCGCTTACCATATCGGCAGCACTGCCGCCCGTGGCCAGGCTGCCTTGTTTTACTACTGTTTGTAATGGCCTGCCCAGCCCGTCAAAATAGGCAGTAGTTTGTTTTACATCCTTTACGGGCTGGTTGCGTATGTTGCCGCTGTCTAATCCCGGCCGCACCGCATCCCAGGTGCGCACAAGGTTTACAGTGGTACCCGCAGGGTAAGCAGCAGGTAATGGCGCTACCTGTGCCTGCGCAGTGGCAAAAAGGCTCAGCCCGGTTATTGTTAAATTGATATATCTTTTAAGCATCTTCCTCAATTTTTAATTCTTAATTTTTAATTCATTTAATTCTTAATACCCCACCGTCTTATACGCATACTCCATCGTCTTTACCACATTACCATCCTTATCTTTTATCAGTTTCAGGCGGCCAAAATGGTCGTATTCGTAATAGATAGTATTATTGTTTGCATCAGTTTCACTGGTAATACCTGTTAATGGGTTGTAGGTATAGGTAGTTACCAATGTGCCGGGCAAAGCCCTTAGTTTGTTTAACTCTGTACGCATAGCAGCATCACTGGCAGGGTTGTTTACAATACTCATGTTTATGCCGCTTTGCAGCAGGGCATCTGTATACGGCTTATTTATAATTTTTGCTACGGGATATGTACTGTCGTAGCCCCATATATAAGCAGTTATCACACCATCCTTACCCGCACCTTCCAGCATATTCCCCCTCCTGTCATAAGCATTTACAGTAGCCTCAGTTATAAGGGTATTGCCCCATACCGATTTTTGCACCGTAGCAGGCAGCACAAGCATATTGCCCTGCCACCCCTGGTAGTTGGTTTTGCCCCTTGTAAGTTCCATACCCTTAGTTACATTGGTTTGTATTTGCTCCACTACCGGTGCCACCATATTTTTGTTCAGCATTTCAGTATAGGGAGGTGCAGCCGCAAAATCTGCGGGGTATTTAAAATCAGTGCGTTCTGTTTCACCTGCGCTGTTTTGTGTGGTCTGTCTGGTTAGTTGGCAATGCAGCGGATTCGTATACTCAAAGCTGGTTGCTTTGCTCAGCAGGCTGCTGCCGCTGTAATCATTTTCAGTGCCAGCCGTTTGTTTAGAATCTTCGGTAAAATAAGTGTATACGGCGCTGGTATACCGGCTTCCGGCATTTTGTGAAATCACATTAATATTTGAAACCTTATGCAGTACAATTTTCACGCTGGTACCCTCTAGTGACATAGGGTTACTTAAAGTACTGTTATACCCAGCAGTACTTTTCTTAATCAATTCATACATATTGGGGGCATTGCGTTTATACATATTTGTTTCGTTTACTAATCCTGCCCGCCAGTTGGTATTTATAATAGTGGGGAACGGATACACTGAGCCACCATAATCATCCGTTTTTTTAAAATTCGTTTTGGTGTACCCATTATCATTGATGGTTTGATTTTTTTCCGTAACACTGCTGTATTCAATATGAAAGCCCGGCATACTGTTAACCGGTCTGTCATTTACTACCCAAAAGTTGCCGCAACTGGTTTCTTGCAGTATATCGTCTTTTACACGCTCTTTTGGGTTTAGATAATTAGGCTCATACTTTAGCTGCGTTTCTGCTGAATATTCAAAATTTTGTTGCAATGCTTCATGGTTGTCAAAATCATAATAGGTCACTTTTTTTATCCTGTTACCACCCACCTCATAAGCAGCAGCATTGCTGTTGGCAGGTAAATTAATAAACAAAGGCAAACTAGTATAGCCGCTAAGGTCAATGCGGTTGGGTTCATACTCAAACCTTGTGCTGCCACCCGTGGGGTACACAATCTGCTGCAGCATGCCGTACCGGGAGTAGCTGCCTTTTGCATTCTTATCAGCCCCGTTGTATTGGCCCGAAAGCCCGTTTACCAAACCTGCATTAAAGGCCGGTACCGTCACATTATTGTATGCCCTGTTGTAATACCCCCAATGGTCATAATCCTTACTCAGCAATCCCAATGGCGGAAAGGCTGCTGTTTCGTTGTAATAGCTGAATGAATGCTCCATAGCTTCATTGCCGCTGCTGCCATAATTGGCCATCTTTACCAGCTTAAGCCTGTTTTTTGGCAGGTAATTAAAGTCGGGAAAATGGCTGTAGGTAAATTTTGTACGCTTTATCAATTGTCCCCCCGTCGTCATCACCAGTATTTCATCTAAGGCACGGCCTTTTACCGGGTTGGTTCCTGTATATGTCAAATCTTCTCTTATCGGCAGGGTGTTAAAAACTACCTTCGTATTTTTTGTAGTAATTTGTTTCAGCAGTTTTTCAGATGCGGTTGAAAAAACCTGCGCAATGCTGATGTCGGTCAGGCTATTATCATTATAGCACATAGTATGCCCATACTGGTCTTGTGTCGATGTTTTAGCCCCAAAACTCAGGCTGTAAGGATAACTTATCTCGTTAAAATTTTTGGCTTCCGTGTATTCAAATGTTACCATATCATTCAGCGGTGTGGTTATTTTGGTAAGGTACCAGGTGCTGCCATTTACTACAATGGGGTTATTGGAAGTCACTTCATCCTGCGAGAAGGAGGTTGCTTCCTTATTGTTAAAATCGTACTTGAAGCCCCGTTCATCAACAATACTGAAAAAACCGGTTTGTGGTATATAGTTGATTTTTATATCACTGCGGTTAAACTGTTTTATTAATCCGTTAGCATCAAAATAAAAACTGCCCGATTGCCCCAAAAAAGTAAAGCTGAAAATATCCCTTTCCGTATCTTTTTCCAATGCCGCAGCGGCGTTTTCATAGTTAAGCCTTTCCAGTATGGGCATTTGATTGTTAAGGTACCGCAGCAGGTCAATGCTGTTGGCTGCATGGGCCAGCCCGGCAGGGCCATCATCAGGTAGCCCTTTTATAGTTTGCGATACCATACCAGCCCCTGCAGCTAAGTGCCAGCCATGCCCCACCCAGGTGGGCGTTTCACCAATTTTAAGCCCTGTATTGCTGTAATTCAGGCTGACTGGGATACTCAGCTCTGCCGTTTTTACCTCATAAATACCAATTGATGGAGTTATTTGCCCTGTTTGTAAACTATTGGCTACCAGGCCAATTTTTTCAATTTGTGCTGCCTGCGGCGATTTTAACTCCACCACGTTAGGATTGGCAAGCTTTTGGGCATTGCTGGCAATAGTTGTTAAAACCAAACAAGTAAATGCAATTTTTTTTTGTATCATACAATAGTTTTTTTAGTTTGTTGTCAATGGGTACAGTTTATCTGACCAGCCACCCATTCTTAATTTTTAATTCTTCATTTTTAATTCAATGAGTATCCCACCCTAAAAACCACCGGCTGCCGTGCAGGCACCTGCTGGTTATACAAAGCATCATACAAAATGCTTACGCTTCCCTTCAGCTTCTTGCCTACACTGTATTTCTTCATTACACCAATCAAGGCACTCTGCTGCCAGTTGCTAAAATTGTTCAGTATAGTGGTGCTGTAAAACCGGGCTTGGTAGTTCAGCTCTGCACCACCACTCAGCCAGAAGCTGCCCTTGCTTTTAAGCCGCCAATTTATATAGCTGCGAAAACCAATTCCTTCCCCCGTAATACGGATGTTTTGTATGTTCCGGCCCCAGCCAATTTTACCACTCATACCCACACCAGCCACTGAGCGGTTGTTTAATCTATAGCCCACACTAATGCCAATATCACTCGTAACCGGTAAAAAGCTGTTGCCCCGCTGGTGCTGCAGGTTGGTTGATAGCTCTATACGCTGGAGCAGAGTCCGGGCTTTTTGCTGGTTAGGTTTAAAATCAGGCAACTCATCATTACTACTATTACCACCAGCCTGCAATACCTTGTCTTTTAGTTGATTTAATTGTGCCTGGGCAGCCTGCACATTATCCCGCAGCGGTGCCATGGCACCTGCCTGTCCGGCAGGCAGGTTGGGGCCACTGCCAAAATTTTGGGCAATCAGGGTTTGAACCGATGCCCGTGTTTGAAGCCCTGCTAAACTTTGCCCTGCACCACCACCCGGTAAGGAGAACAAGGAGGCCAACGCATTATTTTTTTGCAGAAACTCCTGCCAAGCAGATATTTTGCTCAATATGGCAAGCGCTGTTTCCTCTGCCTTACGCTCACTTTCAAAGATGGATTTGTAATTTTTAAGTGTCTCAAAATAATAGTAGCTGTTCTTATTTATCTTTTGCAGCCACTTGCTTTTACCAATGTATTGCATAGCCACGTTAATCAGTTGCTGCTTGCGCTCTTTAATAAACTGCTGCACCGCTTCGGTATTATTCACCAAACTATCCAACCGCAGCAGTTTATCTTTTACTTCCATTACCTTCGTCGCACCGTTCTCCCCGCCAATCTCCACAACACCCTTCTCCCCACCGGGGAGAGGAGCCGGGGGTGAGGCCGCTCCGTTCTCCGCTTCTCCCTCTCCTCCGGGAGAGGGCTGGGGTGAGGCTTTTCCTCCTTCTCCGCCAGAAGTCCCACGGGGTGAGGCCAAATACCCCATCGTCCCCACCAACTTATCCCTGTATTCATCATACTGCCTGCCATACTTTGCAGCTATCACCTTACCCTCCCGGTATCTGGCCAATACATCCGCAAAGCTGGGTTGGTTGTCAAACAGCCTCGCCGCTGCATCAGCATTTATTTTTTGCAACAGGGTTTTTATCCGTCCTTCAAACCGTGCCAGCTTTACCAATGTCTTTTCTGTCTTTCCCGTCATACGGCTGTAGTATTTGCCTACCTTAGTTTCAACCTGCCTGATGTATTTAGCTGGCAGGTGGATGCAACTATCATTTTTAGCTTCAACCGGTTTAGGTTGCGCAAAAGCAGATAATAATATAAACAGCAGGGCAATGGCCATACTGATGGCTTTAATCAGCTTCATAAGCAGTTGTTAATTTGTAAAAAAGAGGGTCAGTAATCACAGCCAGAGCAATTGTGACTGAATTGGTTTTATGCCAGGTGGTAAAATTGTAAAAGTTGTGTTTGTAATTGCTGGCAATGCTTAACGTTAAGCAAGTAAAGGATGGTTTTTCTGTCTAATCTGAATTTGTTCATAGCTGTTGTTTGGTTTTAATTTGGTTAAATATGTTTACTCATCCGTTTTTTTATTTT
>JANMDL010000493.1:0-1982 GCA_031376295.1 Chitinophagales bacterium | reverse complement strand
TGCTGTGCCCCCTTCCAGCTCCACCTTTGCCCAGACTGTTTCATTCGCTTTTGCACCACGGTTCTGTGAGCTGATTCAATAGCGCCGGAGCCAATGATGCCACATCCAATGTTTATATATTGCTGATATTGCATCCTTGCTCCTGTAATAGCTGATTAACTGGCTGGCAGCCCTGCTTTTTTTGCCTATTCTTGTTATGGTTTTAATTACCATCTTTACTTCCCCTTTGAGCAACCATTCTTTTTGTTTGTCTGTCCAGGTTGTTTCTTTGACCTTGTCTGTATAAATACTGCCGTAAAATTCATGCAGGTGTTCGCAAACATAGTAATAATCTAAATATAGATACAGCCTTGGGAAAAGTATCTTCTATCCAGTTTTTATCCATACAGCCCCGTCGGAAACAAACACCAGGTGGCTACCCAATTTGTCATATTTATCTATCAGACTGTCCAGCGCCTGTGTGAATGGCTTATGACTTCCCAAGTGGGCCGTATACTGCGAATGGCTTATCCAGCCTGCCTTTCCATCGGCATGAACACAGTCGCTGATTTTAAAAATCCTGCCTACTTTTATTTCACTCCAGCCTTCTTCACGGGTCAGCAGCATGGAGCCATCTGCCTCTACATAAAGCACTTCATCTGACTTCACGGGGCTTAAAACGGGTCTTCATTTACCCCGGTTGCTACTGCTTTGCCATAAAAATCAGTTACCAGGTAAATCTGTGTGTCACTTACTTCTATCTGCAGCATTTCTTTAAGCACTTCATTACTTTTTTCATGGCTGTCAAGCTGCCCGCAATAGGTCATTTGTTACTGCATCCGGGGGCTTATTTGAAAGCCATTTACCGCTGCGCTAAAAGGGTGATTTTTGGCTATCGTCAGTTCCCCATAAACGGTTAGAGTTTTATTTTCTCCTGTCTCCAGGAAGTGTGCTGATACTTTGCTCCAATACATCCCGGCCCATCTTTGTCCAAAGTTTGATGAAATCGCTTTCATAATAATAAAAATTATCAACTTTGTTTAGTGCCTTGAGCTCATCGTAATGAGCGCTTACGTAGGCTGTTAATTGCTCTTTTGTCATAATTAAGGTAATTGGTTCCCTAAATTTCAAATATTAATGCGACAATTATATATAACCCATTGCTATCTGCTTGATATTCAGCAATAAAAAAAGCATCGCCGCTGGTAAATGACCACACGGCGGCACACAATGGACTTTGCGTCTCCAAAAGCCCCCTTCTTGTCTTTGACCAACGGGGAGAAGATTTGCCCATGAGGGGTTATTGAAGCAGTTTTGCGGCGGCACCCGCTCGGGGAATTTGAAATATACCCCAATTGTTAATATATTGTTAATTTTTATAATAAAATTATTACAAATAAACATTTTTTAATAGATTTATTTTTTCGAATTGTAATTTATAAAAGCTATCTGCTTCCTAATAATCTCCGTAATAAAGCAAAAATGTAATTTCTGAATTCCTATGCTTAATTCAATTTACAAATTGAATTAATAATGCTGTATTCAATCTTCAAAGAATGTAGTATCTCTTTATAATACCAATACTTGTTTTTAATTTTGATACAGTTATTTTTTAGAGCTGCAATTTTTAATGGTGGGCAAATAGGTAAATGGACCAGTTAAATCAGCAAGATTTTGTATTTGAAGCGCACTTCGCCGTTTGTAAGGAGACAAGACAGCGGCAAAAATTGGTGCGTTGATTAAAACAGAACACCCACGGGGGCAAAAAAACTTAAGGAATTAAATAATAAGCAAGAGTATGCACATAAATCTGATATTCTTTTCTATATGGAAATAAACGGTTCAACTAAAGTATCTATCATCGCCGGGCTATATGTCGTTGATAGATTTTTTTGAACTCCTGAAATAAAAATTATTGATAGTATCTGCTTTGAATATAATCAATTGAGAATCAGAGAGAATGCTTAAAGGAATTGGATTCTGTACCCTCATCTGTGTCCTCA
>JANMDL010000471.1:0-3732 GCA_031376295.1 Chitinophagales bacterium | reverse complement strand
CGGCGCCTTGGCCAGCAACGTGCACCAGCCCAAGAGCGTTTCGTGGCGCGTCTTGGTGCGATCGATATGGCCGGATACCGTCCACACCGGCCTGGAGTATGTATTGGAGGTTATATAGGGTGTGTTGGAGATAAGTTGGATGTAGTGTGAGAAGATATGATGACCCTAACTTTAGGCGAGTACTAATTTAATTCATACCACGAATGCGATGGTATGAATATCAGGATGTGAACTAATGTACAATGAATAGCTGCCTGTTCCTGCATATCCGCCAATACGGGTAGTGGCGGCCGTGGTGGTAAAGCCGGTGGTAGAACGGTAAATATTAGTGCCGCCAATATAAACAGCATCCGGATCATCGGGTTTAACTGCAATCACCAGGTCATAACCGCCCTGCACAGCAAATGGGTCATTGCCCTCTAAGCAACCGGCTTCATCAGGCAGGTTGGCGCTCAGTTCCGTCCAGGTGGATGCACCATCATCCCACCTGAAAAGCTCGGCTTCAGGGGTCGGACTGCCACAAGTAAAAAATGCACCATTCCAATAGAGTGCATACAAGCGGCTATCGAGGCTGGGTGCATAAGCCAATACCACACGGCCATAAGCACCACTTGCATTCCACCCTGCCGGGCTGGTACCTGAGCCTGCACCCGCAATTTTTGTCCAGCTACCCGATGCACCAGTAGTAGAAGACCATACGCCAGGCATACTGGCAGGCAAGGTATTACTGCCACCAGCAAAAGCAGCATAAAAACGACCTGTAGAAGTAACTACAATATCGGTTGGCATAGCGGTGCTAAAACCCGAAGAGCCGGAAGTTAAAACAATACTCCAGCTTGTTCCTCCGTCTGTAGAACGGTAAATGGCATCCACTACTGCCATGTACACATTGCCGGTAGTAGGATCCACCACAATTTTCTGGATATAATCGGCACGGTGGTCAAAGCTTTCCAGTGTGCCGGTGTTAGAAGCCGGTAAATGCACCCAGGTTTCGCCATTGTCGGTTGATTTAAACACCCCCTTGCCACGATAGCTAGCACCCGAAGCGCTTGTACTGTTTCCAGTAAATTCGCCACCGCCATAGTACCAGGTATCCCTGAAGCCCACTCGGGTATCCTGCGCCAGTGTTGTTACATTGAATAAATCACCCAGCAGGCTTTTGCGTACCCAGGTAGCACCATCATCGGTTGACTTAAATAGCCCCCCGCTTACCCCGCCAGCCATCAGCACCATGTTGGCACCACCATCAAAACGAATATCATAAGCCAATGCACGGGTACGGCCACCAAGGTTGTTGGGCCCCTGAAAGCTGTATACATTTAATACAGAAGGAGTGGTAAGGCTGTTTTGCTCCAGCACCGCTTTAGCCTGTGCCAATTCTCTTTCCCGTATGCCATCCGGAATTTTACCTGTTGCCGGGTTTTTTGTCATGTTGAATTCATACAATTCCCTGGCTGCAATATCATCCATCCGGTTGCCTTTTGTTTTCTGTTCAGGCAGATTATCATTGTTTTTTTTGAGGAGGCATCCTGTGCCTGTTAACAGCATAAGCACAAATAAATAACTGCTTATGCGGAAAAGGTTTAATTGTTGCATAAGAAAAGTTTTAAGGTTCACTTACAAAATACATATTAACATAGCCAATGTCAAGATTTATTTTAACTGTGCCTGTAATATATATGTTGACAGGTGAGGGATGCAGCAGGGTTGCGGAAAAAAATGATTTTAAGGGTACTGAATCCCTTAGCAGGCAAGGGTTTTGCCTGCTAAGGGCAAAGTTGGTAAAACACAAAAAAAACCGGCAGCCGAATACCTTCAACTGCCGGATTACTATTAAAAATTGATACTTTATTAAGGTTTTACAAACTGCTGCACATGGGCACGTTTATTACCCGTCCATACCTCAGTTACATAAGTACCTGCTGCCCAGTTGGCAATGGGTATGCGTTGGGTAAGTGCCGTAGCAGTCTGCTGGTACATTTCCCTACCGCTCATGTCCACAATTCTTATCCTGATATTGTCATTGGAAATACTGTTTATCCGTATCAGCAATGTGGAAGCATCCGCAGCAATGTATTCCACTAATTTACCCGACGCTGTACGTTTCAGCAGCACCACATCGGAGTAGGCGAATCTGCCATCAAAATCAACCTGCCTCAGCCTGTACAATGCCTGGTCGGATGAAAGGTCGAGGTTGTTATCAGTGAATGAATAAGCTTTTGGTGTACTGCTGTTGCCCCTGCCATTGATAAAGCCGATGGGTATATAATTGATTTCCCCTTTTTGCTTTCTTTCAAGGTAAAAACCTTTGTTATTGGTTTCGCTGGTAACCTCCCAGTTTAATACATTGTATTTTTTCTCCGCCTTGCCTGTAAAACTGCTGAGAATTACCGGTATGGGATCGCCGATGATCGTTTTCCATATACCATAGCCATGCGTACCAATTGCCATGGTATTGTCGTTTGCACGCAGCGCAAGTGAAGTAACCACAGCATTACCTATGTCAGCAGCACCTTCCTGTGCCCACACAGTAGCGCCGCCTGCAATGGTGGTGGTGGAATACAGCCCTGTAGAGGTACCCACATAATATTCAATACCGGTAGATTTTGCTACAATGGCCGAAGCCCTTACCGATGGCAGTGATATATTGCCTTCAATAGCTGTCCAGGTGGGCGTGGCGCTGTTGGCATCACCCGTCCACCAGATGCTGGAAACGCCATAATTAGAAAAAGTAACCAGCACGGTATCGTCATTTCGTGGGTTTACAGCAATACTGCTTACATAAGCCCCTGCCGGAAAACTGGCACTGCTGATATTAACAGGTGCTGTAGCAAGAGCTACACCAACAGGATCATCTAAGCGGAAAACCCTGTTATTGCTGGTGCCAAAAAACAAACTGGAAGTAGCAGCGCTGTAAGTACCACGGGTGGTGGCAATGGCCGTAATATCATTGGCGGCACCTACTGAAGTGGCTACCCCGGAAAGGGAATTCCATGCACCTGGAGTAACTGTAGAAGCCGCTGTGGTATAAAAAAGTTCATTGTCGTTGGCATAATACAGCGTTTGCGAATTATCAGGATCCAGCTTAAAAAGGGTTACAAACAAGCCACCATTTACACCGGAAGGAATAATGGAGGCATTGATAAAGCCAAGTGCCACAGTGGATTGCCTTCTGTTGATATTTCCATTCTGCGAGCCTACATACTCAGTTTGAGCGCCGCCAAAAACATCGCTCAACCCCACGGAAACACCATCACCACCTGTTACCAGTTCAAAATCAGTACCAGTGCCGCCGATATTTCTTGTAGAGCCATTGTCCTGTGCACCTCCAATCACTTTTGTATTGCCAAAGCGGGGATCTATATCAACATAATAATACTGGTAAGTGCGGTAGCCGGTATTGATTTGCGTCCATGCCACTGTTGCCGCAAGGTTATCGGTAGTGCGTTGTATACCGCCATCATTGCCGCAAAGCATGGTGGTGCTTGTACCAGGCCTGAATACGATGCAATGAATATCAGGGTGTGAGCTTGCATAAAGTGTATAGCCACCTGTACCAGCATAGCCTCCCAGGCGGGTATTGGCAGCAGTGCTGGTAAAGCCATTGGTAGAACGGTATACATTGGTACCGCCTATAAATACAGCATCCGGATCATCTGGTTTTACTGCAACCACCAGGTCGTACCCACCCTGCACCGCAAAGGGATCGTTGCCATTGCTGCAACCAGCTTC
>JANMDL010000462.1:0-5825 GCA_031376295.1 Chitinophagales bacterium | reverse complement strand
TTTATGGCTTCATCAGCATAATATGGCTTTTGCATGGCATCTGCCAGGAACACACCGGTTTTTCCAATAAAGGCAGTACAGTTTCCATCCACAAAATCATTGAGCTGGTTAGTGGGTTCAAACTGGTAAATGCTATCAGTAATTTTTACTGTTTTAAAATAAGCATTGCCGCCAATTACCTGCTGGCCGGTTGAGTGAAAACAGGTGAGTGTTGCCAGTGCTGAAATTAACAATCGTTTCATTCATTCATTTTTTAATGACCTGTATCATAAGCAAAGTTTACATTATCTTATGGCAATGCTGCGCCGTTTATAAATCTGGCAGGAATTGACAAATCACAGTTAATGTCTTTTTAAAAAAGAGGTGATATCTTTTGAAACTGCTTGTCAAAAACTGCTTGTTTTTTGAATGGTACAATGTATGAGGCAGTTTGATAGTAGTTTGCGGTCATCATTTTGCCGCTGCTTCAGATATTGGGCAGGCAGATGTTAATTTTTTAAAATAAGAGTATGAAAAAGTTTCGTTCAGCTATGCCGGGGTTCCTGGTTTTTTTGTCTGTTTCCGTTTTTTCTCAAAACCCTGTTTTATTTAATCTTCATCAGTTGGTTTCTGATAAGGGAATGGAAGTGTTTAACAGGGAGCTCAGCCTGGTTGATGAAAAAGGTTATCCGGGCATCAGGCTGAGCAAGGATTTTGGAGAAGGAGTAGCCTGGCTCAAAGGCATAGCGTTTTCAAACGGAACGATTGAATTTGATGTAAGGGGAGAAAATGTGAAGCAACGCAGTTTTGTGGGCTTTGCCTTTCACGGCAGGGATAATGAAACCTTTGACGCAATATACCTCCGTCCTTTTCAATTTATGGAGCAGGATGAGGTTTTAAGGAGCCATGGTATTCAGTATATATCATTACCTGATTTTACCTGGAGAACACTAAGGGAGAAATTTCCGGGTAAATATGAACATGCGGTGTACCCTGCGCCCGACCCAAATTACTGGGTAAGGGTTCGTATAGTAATTAAAGAGTCACTTGTTTCGGTGTATATCAACGGCAACAGTCAGCCAAGCCTTACAGTGGAAAAAGTAACGGGTATTAAAACTGGTTCAATCGGTTTTTATGTTGCAGATATATCGGGTGGTGATTTTGCAAACCTTACCATTACTAAAACTGAGTGATCAGCAGCAAACGGCATGCTGTCAGCAATACGCTTCAGATGTTAACTTTTTTAAACAAAGAAAGCCTGGCAAGGGCACCAGGGGCGGTGGTAACAAATACCGCAATTTACAAGTGGTTTTATTTACTGATGGCGGGAAAGCTATCGCCTGCCGATGTCAGTATCTTTACTGTATAATCGTGACACTGCTTTCCGGGTATCCCCCGAAGGGTATAAACTTTACTTATATGAGCGCTCATTTTCGTACAATAACAGAAGAAAGCAAACCTGAACTTGCAAAGCCTGTTCACACGGACATGGTGAATTATTGTGAACTGAAAAACTGGTATGGTGTCGATTCATTCCGCAGTTTCAGTATTAAATATGTAATTGAAAATTTTATTTATTACAAGGTTGGCAAAAAAGAACTGCTGCTGAAATCTGGTGATTTTATACTGGCTTGCAAAAAGCCTTATGTGAAATCATATTTTGAGGGGGAAAAAACCACAAAGGATCTTTGTATAAATATCAACGAGGAAACTGTAAAGGAAGCTTTTACCATCATTTCGGCAAAAGAGAACTATCAGTTTGATGATTACCTGGCAAAATATTTCGAAAACCCTGTTTTTTTTGAGTCTGTTTGTCCTGCCAGAAGCGCCCCTGGAATAAATCAAAAGCTGCAAAATCTTGTAGAAAATATCAATGCAGGCAAGGCAGACCACATTGTTAACAAAGAATGGTTTTTTGACCTGGTGGAAAAAATGATTTACTACGAATATGGCAATTATCTTGCATTGAACGGTATTCATTCTGTAAAAACAGAAACAAAAAAGGAGATACTGCAGCGGCTGAAGATTGCCAAAGATTATATGGACGATTGCTTCCTGCAAATTGAGGATATCAATGAAGTTGCCAGGGCCTGCAACCTTTCAGCGTTTCATTTCTTCCGTTCTTTTAAACAGGCTTACTTAATATCACCCTACCAGTACCTGTTGCAAAAAAGGCTTGAATTTGGCAGATCAATGCTGACTGTAAAGAATACATCAATAAATAAAATTGCTTTGCAGTGTAATTTTGCAGATTTGCCTACATTCAGTAAAGCATTTAAAAGGCAGTTTGGTGTTGCGCCTTCGCAGTATTTGCAGGCGGGGTAATGTTTGTGCATTACCGTTACAGGATTTTTTATTATTTGTTGTTTTTATTATTTATTTTCACATCACAGATGTTGCTGTTTTTTCATACTCTCCATTCATTTTTTTGTGAAATTGTAAATGATTTTTTACAGTCTTGGGTGCAGTGTACTTGCAGGGTAGAAGATGCTGATAGCAATGCAGGTATGGGTTGCCGCATGGTAAGCCCGTGGCGATTAAATAAGTATGCTCAGTCAGAAAATCAATCACATTTCAATATAAATAAAAGATACTATATAGTCCTGCTAATGCTGCTATTGTTTCTCTGCAATAATGCGGCAGCCCAGTTTGTGAAAATATCCGGACAGGTAACCGATTTTATGGGTAACCCTGTTGCAGGGGCTACCATCTCTTTCAAAGGAAGAAAATATTCCTGGGAAAGCAGTAGCGGTTCAGGAAATTTCAGTACTATAAGAAATAGTTTGTATGATAGCGTCATCATTTGCACACATGTAAACTTTAAAACCATTGAACAGAAAATCGAAAATGCAAAGACTGTCAATTTTAAACTCTACCCTAACGAACAGGTGAATTATATACGGCCAATTAATGATTCTTTAGTTGCTGTTATTGATTCGACAGGTATATTGGATGAACAGCATTTTATTGATTCATTCAGGGCACAACAAACTAACAGGATATTTACAAAAGTGGAAATGAATCCGTATTTTGATGGTGGAGAAGCGGCTCTGAGCGCTTATTACAGAGTGGGTCTAAGGAACAGTAAGGTGCCTCTTAAGTACAGTGTAAATGGTGTTGTAACTGTTGGTTTTATCATAAAAAAAGATGGTAGTGTAAGTGATGTAAAACTTATAAAGGGCATCAATAAGCAGTTAGATGAGGCCGTAATAAAATTAACTGAAATAATGCCTAAATGGAGACCTGCACTACAAAATGGTAGAAATTATTATTTTAATTATGTACTCTCTATCCCAATAAATTTAAAAGTAAAGTCTATGTAAGTAAATGGTGGCCTTACCATTGCCCCAATATCTCCGCTACCGAAGGATAAGTGTTATCTAAATATTTCTGCATCTCTTTTTTACCACCCCATTCTAATTGCTGAATGTCTTCCTCAGTTTGTGGCACCAATGGCTGTTTGGAGGAAGCCGTCATTTTGTACCAGTGTGTTTCTTTTAAAATATGTTTGCCAAACTCATCATAAGTGTGGTAAGTACAGCCGATTTTTGCCTGTAGGGCAATATTTCGGATGCCGGTTTCTTCTTCCACCTCACGTACGGCGCAGGTTTCCAGGTCTTCGCCGGGGTCGAGCTTTCCCTTGGGCAAGTCCCATTTGCCGCGGCGGTAAATCATTAATACCTCTTTCTTTTCGTTGAGTACCAGCCCTCCTGCTGCCTGTATTAATATAAAATGTTTGAAGAAGGCTTTGCGCAGCTTTTCCAGGTCCTCATTCCAAAGTACACCGGCATGAAAGCTGTCCTTCTTTATTTCGTGCAGCAGCGATTTAATGGCAGGGTTGGATACTTCATCAATAAACACTGTGTCTTCATGGTGCAGCAGCTCATTCAGTTCATCATCCATCTCGTCGCACAAAAAAACGGGTTTGTCGCCAAAATAAACTTTAATGTACATGGTATAAATTTACTGTTTCTAAGTTCTTAGTTGAAAGTTCAAAGTTTCAAAGTTCAAAGTTTAAAGTTAGGAAGTACCGCTTTCCCTGTCCTCTGTCCCCTGTCATCCGTGTACTCTGCTCCCTGTCACCTGTCCACTTCTTCATGATAGTGCAAAAATCAAAAATGTGCCCATCCATATCCCTATCTTTGCGGCATGACAAACGAAAAAGCAGTTGCCGAAAAGTTGTTACAAGTTAATGCAATTAAGTTAAGCCCCCAAACGCCCTTTACCTGGGCCAGCGGGTGGAAGAGTCCTATCTATTGCGATAACCGCAGGATATTGTCATTTCCCTTCATCCGTGATTTTATTAAAAGCGAAATGTGCAATGTGATTTTTGAAGAGTTTGCCGGTGCCGAAATGCTGGCAGGTGTGGCTACTGCGGGTATTGCCTGGGGTGCTATGGCTTCCGACCAGTTGAAGCTGCCTTACATTTATGTACGGCCCAAGCCTAAGGAACATGGCCTGGGTAACCAGATAGAAGGATTTTATGAAACAGGGCAAAAGGTGCTGGTGATTGAAGACCTTATCTCCACCGGTAAAAGCAGCCTGCAGGTATGCGATGTGCTGAAAGCGGCCGGGGTGGAAGTGGTAGGTATGGTATCCATTTTTACTTATGGTTTTGATGCAGCAAGGGAAGCATTTGCCACAGCGGGGATACCGTACCGTAGCCTTACCAATTACGAAACCCTCATCGGCCTGGCTATTGAAAAGGGCATTGTACCCGCCGAATTACAAAATACTTTGTTAAACTGGCAGCAGAATCCTGCTGGTTGGCCCGGAAATTGATAATTTTATAAAAAAAATACAAATGAAGGCAATTCAACTTACCCTTTTATCCCTTTTTGCATTTGCAGCAGTGGCCACCGCCCAGCAAAAAGCAGTAGGCAAAGCGGTTATCAGCATCCCCGCAGCCCAATGCGAAGCCTGTAAAAACCGCATAGAATTGTATGTTGTCCGGCAGTATGGTGTAAGCTCCATTAATGTGAACTACCGAAAAAAAAATGCGACTGTAGTGTGGTATACTGACAGGACAGATATTGAGCAGATAAAAACGCATATTGCCAATTGTGGCTATGATGCTGATGATGTAACGGCAGATGAAAGGGCAGCTAAAAAATTACCCCCGGCTTGTAAGCACCCGGTACCGGTTAAAGCTCCCCAGGTACCGGTAAAAGAATAATATAATAGTGAATTGTTATATGCCGCTTCAGGAATGAAGCGGTTTTTTTATGCCCGGCAGGCACAGCCCGTTTAGTTGGTATACCCACACATATTGTTGTGATACATCAAATACGCAGTTTTTGATAAAATTTTAACTGCTCTAAAAAAAGGAGCGTCAGCCGTTATCAGACTGACGCCCATCATCAAATGCATGTAAGGAGTATTGCTTACTGCTTCAGAAATTTACTTTTAGCTGTAACAGTTCCCTTGTCTTTTATTTGCACATAATAAGTGCCGGGTGTTAACTGACTCACATTCAGTATGGTATTACCTTTGGCTGCTGCACCGGCTTTTTGCCGCAATACAGGCAGGCCAAATTCGCTAATAACCTCAACAGTGGCGGAGGGCGTAAGTGCTGAGCTGCTTACGGATAACTGGCTGGTGGCGGGGTTAGGACTGAGTGTAATAATTGCTTCTGCAGCGGACTCTGTTTCTGCCCTTAACGGCGCCGTAGTACTTACTGTAAAACTTTGAGAAATGGTTTTACCTGCATAGGTCACTTTAAAGTGCCAGGTACCCAATTGGGCGGGGTTGGGCAGTATCCAGTTCCAGTACCACCAGCTGGCACTGTAATAAGCATTAAAGGTTTGGTTCCATGATACCCAGGTTATGCCGTTGGGCTGCACAAT
>JANMDL010000458.1:0-10794 GCA_031376295.1 Chitinophagales bacterium | reverse complement strand
TTAGTCCTATTTAACGACCTATATACAACCGACCTACAAACTTTAAATTTGTTGCAAATGTCTTTGACCGAGGCTCCACTATTTTTAAAATCTTTAATATGTCGGTCTAACTCTTCTATATCTGGTTTTTTTTGTACCTGTGCGTGTTAAGGACCTATTTACCGAGCCCACACTTATATTAAAACGATTAGAAATTTCAACTACAGAAGTTCTTTGTTTTCGCAACTCCGAGATAGCCTGATCCAAATCTTTAATATGAGGTTTTTTGGCGCCTACTCGGGCGACAAGCTTTCTCGCCAAAGGAGAAGAAATCCCAAGCTGGTCTCCGATCTCTTCGTAAGATTTACCAATCTCTCTTAAAATTTTTACTTGGGGCTCCAAAATAATCTTTTCTTTTTTTAGTGCGGCATTAATTTCTATAAACACGTCGCCGAGAGGGCCGTATTTGCTACAAAATTGCTGTTTTAAGTTTTTTGAGTTTAGCTTTTTCTTATTTTTAAGATAATAACCCTTGAAGTAGGCAGAAACACAAGATTTGCAACTAGCAGCTTTTCTATGTGCCCCTAAACCGCTAAGGCTAAACTCACCTAAAAGCTTTTCTTGTCCACATTTAGTGCATACTTTAGTCATTATAGCTTACCTACCCATCTCCCGGCTTTATTAAGCACCATTGGTACTAAAATCGGGATTGAGTCAACAATAAGGCCTAAGCCGATAACAGGACGCTTTAGGTTATTCTTGTTATAAGCCATAGCAAGCGAGTGAGGGTCTACTAGGCATCCTACGGTCATACCGAATAACAGGGCGTTAGGATTGCCCCAGTAAGAGATTTCAAACGATTCATGATGGTGACCCTGGACGAAAGCGGAGCCCATAGCTTGGGAGTTCTTCTTAACGTTTGCGCCCTTAGAGTGGTGAAAGTAGCATTGGGTACCGTTTGGTAGTGTCGTAACGATATCAAAATGCCACGTCCAGCCCTTAGGTGCTTCTAAAATCTCGTTGGGCGTCTTAAAGAACTTGGTTGATAAGCCGTTAGCCAAGGCTTTTCGCATTACTAAAGAGCCGTGGTTAGACTCTAGCACTTCGGCCTTAGGGAACAGCTTGTAAATAGGCTGTAAGGCCTTAATAGCTCTCTCTAGCTCCTTACCGGGGGAGTCAAGGTCCGGGTCGTTATCATGAAAGCTGATTGCGTGAAAATCAGCCTCATCACCACTCAAAATGACTCTGGTAGGCTTATACTTAGCTTTTACAGCTTTTAAGAAGGCTACTGAGTCGGGGTGGTTAAAAGGGGCGTGAAGGTCAGAAATTACAAGTATCACCTTATTGTTATGCTTCATGTGTACTACTCTCCCTGTTATATGTCTTATTGATTAAGACAACTTTTTTAATTTAACTTTTTTGTGTGCTCTACGCAGTTTATTTTCTTCTTTAGTTTTAATCTTGTGACAATCAGTGTCAACGGCCTGAAGGTTGCTTTCTTCGCACCAGAGACGGTCTATTAACGTGTTCCAATCCAAATCGCTTAGGGTTTCGTTTATATTTATAACCGGCAGGAGGTGATCTGCAACCATATAAGATTTAGGATTTGGTTTTCCACATATAGCGCATAAACACCATGTTTTAACTCTGGGCCGCGTAACGTCGATGTATCCGGGCATGACTGATTTAGTTATAATTTTACGGCGTATCTCGGAGCGGGAAAATACACGGCGTAAAGCCCCTTTAATCAATCCTTGTTCTTTAGGGGTTATTCTAGGGTTGCGCATTATAATTCAAACCATATTACGAGGATGTAGAATATGCCGTAAACTAAGACGTTGCTGATAGCATATACTATTAAAAACGATGCTAGCTCACTCATAGGTCTTCCAATGTTTCAATACAATTTTTCTGATCAGCTTCTCCTGCGCTGCTCTATCCTTATGGGCGGCGTTGGCGGAGGCGGCGGCGGCGGTGGCGGCGTTGTAGGCGGCGGAGGCGGCGGCGTTGTAGGGGGCGTAGGCGGCGGAGGCGGCGGCGTTGTAGGGGGCGTAGGCGGCGGAGGCGGCGTAGAAGGCGGAGGAGGAGGCGGCGGCTCTGACGGCGGCAGCGTAGGAGGCGTGGATGATTTCTGGTGTTGCTGTATTAGATCTAGCCGCTTCTATAGCTTTTCTAGGTCTTAAGTCTCCAGGATACTTATCCTCATAGATATGCAGCACGCTTTCTGCTATATCTGCTGCTGCTTGTACAGCAGCAGCTTTAGCCATAAGCCGAAATGCTACCCACATTTTATCAGCTTGAGTGATGTTTTTTCTACCCATAAACTGGGCTTTTGTAAGGCTTGTTGTGCCATAATGCTGTAGATAGTTCTCATAACGGTTAGAACATGGGTTTAGTCTTGCAATTACTTCTTTGGTTATTTTCATTAGCTTAGTCCTCTCTCCGCATCTTTGTAGGTTTCGTAGAAAAAATTGTCGTAATCAAACTCGTCTAAACCTTCTAAGATAATGCCGTTTTCAGCAGCTTCGTCAAGCATCATATGGTAAGCTTCGTCAGAACTGAAAGATCGACTCCAGAAAGCCGAGTCTACATAATCCTCAAAAACTTTGGTCATACTGAAGTCAACCGCGTAGTCTATAGCTTTAATCATATATTTTCTCTCTCCCTCTTTCTATATACAGAGTACTAAACAATAGTGAGTTCGTCAAGATTTATTTTTGACCGGCTAAGTCCTTAGAAACAAAAGGAATAGCCTCTAGCTTAACACCGGGTAGCTCAACTGTGTTCTCCATAGCATCCTTAAGTATAGTAGAAACGTCCACGGCATCTTCTTCTAAGCACTCTACAACTAGTTGGTCGTGAACCTGGAGGACGATAGGCGCAGTTATAGCCAATTCCTTACATATCTTACTAAACCTTATAGCACTTCTATTGACTATGGATGCGCCCGTGCTTTGTATCCTGTGATTCATTGATAAATTAAGGAGGGTTCTAGCCTCATAGGGCAGGTCTGAGTGGGTTTGCTGACCGTAAATTTGGTCAATCTTCTTAGCCTCGGGTATGCGCCTAGGTCGCCCGAATAGGTTTAGGACTTGGCCATCTTTTTTAACAATCTCATGGGAGGTTAGCATCATTAGCTCTACCTTGCCATATGCCTCAAAATAGCGTTCCATGAGGTCCTGGGCTTCGTCCCTAGTAATCCCCAATTGAGAGGCCGTAAAGCTTGCTGTTCGACCGTAGGGGGTCGCCAGGGCGATAACCTTGGCCTTATCTCTAAGCTTAGGATACTTGTTGGCAAATGAGTTCTCATCGCTCTTAATCATCGAGGCGCCGGTGACCCCAAAGATGGGAGAACCCACAACGCTATAGAAGTCCTCGCCCTTGGCAAAACAGCTCATCAGGGTTTCGTCCTGGGACATGGATGCGAACACTCTAGGCTCTAGCTGGGAGTAGTCGGCGCCCACAAAGACCTTACCTGGGCGGGCGACAATACACTTTTTAACCCGTTTGTCCTCCCTTGGTAGATTTTGAAAATTTGGAGCCTTAGAGCTATACCGGCCTGAGGTCGTCCCGTGCTGAAGGAAGCTAGGGTGGATGATGCCGTATCTAAGCCTGTCCTGGATACCGATAACGTAAGTGTTTAAGATCTTCTCCTGCTTAGATAGGTGGAGTAGCTTTTCTACCCATTTATATCGGGAGGCAAACTTGGCTAACACGGCTTTATCAGAGGCTAGGTAGGTCCAATAGTCTTTGACCTTCTTAGGTCTACCCATCTTCTTAGTCTTTGGGTTATACTCACCGTCGGAGTATTGGTGACCCTTTTGCTCTCTTACGGCTGAAATAAAGTCTACCTTATCTTTGTTGCTGTACGGTGCTTTAAGGTGTAAAGCCTTGACTAGGTCGCGACCCCCGTCTGTTAGGGTATCAAAATGATTGTTTAATTTATCGAACAAAAGCCAAGCTAATTGGGTGCCAGAGCTAATGTTAAAATGATTGGTTTTGTTAGTACCTGGGTACTTGTCTTTGACCAGCGGTGTTACTTGTTCGTAAATATAGGCTTTGGTCTCTAGGCAGTCGGCCTCAAGCTCGGCTTTTAGGCGGGCTAGCTCGTTAGTGTCGACCTTTAAACCAACTGTGTTTAGCTCGTAGGTGGGACCCCGGAGTAGGGGCATTGACTCGTCTTCGTAGAAAAACTTGTCTAGGCCTTCCTCAAATAGCTGCTCGGTGAGGATGTAGAATAGCTTTAGGGTTAAGAGGGCGTCCTTAGCTCCGTACTTGGCTATTAGGTCAGGGTCAGCCTTATAGAGTTCGTAGCAGTCTTTGGTGAGCTTACCGCCGTTCTTGGTTACCGACTCCTTCATAGCGAGCTGCTCAGCCTTAGCGTCCTCGCCGAAAAAGCTTACCCCAAGTTCCTTTAAGCCGTTCGATCGGTTCTCGTTTAGGAGGTGGGCTAAGATTAGGGTATCAGTATGCAGGGAGTCAATAAGGCTGACCTTGTAGTTGTTTTCGATCATTGCGCAATCAAACACACCATTGTGGGCGATAAGGCGCTTACTTTTGAGTAGGTTAAGGAGCGGTAGGATAGCCTTGTTAGTCTCTAGCTCTACTAGGGCTTGCTTAGCTACGTCCCAATAAGAGAGGATAACGTAGTAGGCTGACTCGGTATCAGCGGCTACTGAGATACCGATAACCTTAGCGTCTTTGTCAACTCCCGTTGTCTCTGTGTCCCACGCCAGAAAGTCCTTATCTTCTAAGTACTTAACTAACTCTTTAAGCTGCTGTGTCGTCTTCACTATCGTCAATTGTTCTGTCTTCATTTACAGCTCCTTTAGCATTATCTATGCGTTTTTCTGCTATCGCTAAATACTCAGGTTCTTTCTCAATACCAATAAAAGAGAAGCCGTCTCTAATAGCGCTTACTCCAGTTGTACCGGAGCCTAGGAAAGGGTCAAGTACTATTCCTCCAGGAGGCGTTACCATCGTGATAAGGTAGGACATTAATTTAGTGCTTTTAACTGTTGGATGTACGTTACTGTCGCCTTTATCGCGCTTGGAAGCTTTCGCGCAGTAGAAAAAGCGGGACGCTCCGCCTGCCTGATTTGCGTAGTTGTTTTCTTTGCGGCCCCCTGCAAACATTCCAGCCCCAGACCCGGTTGTGTTAGATGCGTGTTCTAAATCTTTATACTCGCCAGCGCTTTTCAATATCCCACTCTGCCGATCCAACTCAGCTACTGCGCATCCGGGTGAGCACTCGAATACTGATGCGGTCTCGGTGCCGTCTTGGTTTCCGGTAGTGACTATAGGTGGAGTATAGTTTTCGTGTGCAGGACGTTTCCAACCCTCATGACCTTCTCCCATTGAGTAGGCCTTTGAGAATCTATGTGGGTCTCCTGATTTCACCTTCTTCGTCCCAACCTCGATGCAATCCTCGTTGTGGGATAGGACTAAATTAGCGGGGAAGCGGCCGGTAACAGATTTAACAGGACCTTTCGCTCCTATCTTACCCCAACCATCATCGTTCATATTGGAGTTAGCGGTTAGTCTCGATTCGTAGGTAAGAGAGTCATTCCCTATTCGACTCGCATCGATATTCAACCCGCCGGTCCCATGCTTAAGCACGTTCGCGGCTACGGTGCGTTCTCCCAAAGGTTTCCTGACTAGCCACCACATTTCATGGGCCGGCTTAAGGGCAGTCCCAAATCCTGCCCATTGCTTGGCTTCAACACTACCTGGTTCTGTAAGCATTAACGGCTCATGCGCTTGGCCTTCATCTAAGCCTCTATCAAACGCTCTACCGCCTTTTACTTGGGACTTAGGTCGGTCATTAGGACTTATGCCTAAAACTTTAGGTTCTACTCCCAGCATTGAATCAATTGATTTAGAAATATTATGTGACTTAGGAAACCCACTCCCAAACAAATGAGTGACCACATCCCGAATTTCAAAGCCCGCATTCTCAAGGGCGGTTGCAGTCCAGTGACTCGTTCTAGGGATAGCCCAGACTAAACCGTGAGCACCTGGTTTCATTACGCGTTTAGCTTCAACCATTACCTGTTCCATCCAAGCTATCCACTGCTTGCTACCGCCCTTGTCCTCATCCCAGGCCTTGCCCATAAAGCTAATACCTGCTGGAGGGTCGGTTACTAAGCTGTCAACGCTATTGTCCGGCAGCTCTTTAAGCACTTCTAAACAATCACCTTCTAATAGTAACGCTTCATTTTTCATTTTACTTTATCTCCTTCTTTAATCCAACTAACGGACACATATTCTGGTACATCGACCTTCTTATCCTGCTTACGAAGGTTTGTAGCCTGATTATTTAAGTATACAAAAGCCTGTTCCTCGTCAGCGGTCAGTAAGCGGTAGCGTTCAGTATCAACGTCAAAGAGGAGCTTGTACCGCTGGTCCTCTTGTATCTTATCTAACTTTACATTCTTTTCTCTTATTTTGCAATACTTAAATGCGGTAACAGTCATATGCGAAGCCTTAGCGTACATGCGCTTAAGGGGTGCCCAGATAGTGACTAGATAGTCCACATACCACTCAAACGCGGTAGAGCCGTATGCTGCATCCTTATCTAGCTCCAAATCGCCTATACCGGCTTTAGAGCGGTTAGTCTGGGACTGAACTACAAAAAAGGTGTCTGTTTCGACTGCAAATGATTTTAGGTCCTTAAAGATACCAGCTAACCCCTGTGTCTCGCCGTGCTTATCGTCTCGTTTTAGAATACCCACGTGATCAAGTACGATACAGCCGATTGGCTTACCTGTTTCCTCTTTAAATTTGAGGATATAAGCCTTAATCTCAGGTAGGGATAGGTGCCGGTAGGTGCCATCTGCGTTGTAGTTACCTAGGACCTGCACTTTACTGTGTAGCTGCGTGTTTTCTTTACACATCTTAACCCAGCGTTTGGCTATCTCATGCTCCTGTTGCTCTAGGGAGACAAAGAAGTGGACGCATTCGGGGTGTGCCTCTACGAACCAACGGAATAGGTTTAGGGCGAAGGTCGTTTTACCAACACCAGCACCGCCTACTAAGCCGAATACTTCCCCCCGCTTAAAGCCCGCCTCAGTACCGTCTACTATGCTGTTACAACGGAAGGGGGCCCCCTTAGTGCCTAAATCCGGCGCATTCATAATATCAAATACTGAACGGGACAGGGTTGTTGGTTTTGGATCGTTTTCAAATGTCCATATCTTATCAACTATGTTGGTTGCGTACCCTGCTCTATGGATAGGTGCTCTTGAGAGCGCTTTAGGTGAGTTAACTAGCACTGAAGTCGCTTCGGCTTTGGTAAAGCCTGAGGCGAACATGATGTGGGCTAGGCGCCAGTCGCCCTTGCTACGGTCGTCTAGCCCCCCTCGGTAAATCTCGGATACCTCGGGGTTAGATCTTAGGAGCTGGGCAAACTTTAAAGGCATCTTTTCGTCAATCTGAGTAAAAGGGTCTTCCTTGTTGTGGGCCTTGTTATAGTGCTGTTGACAAAACTGCTCATCCTCGTGGGTTATCTGAGGCAGTGTTTTATCTAGCTGCTCACAATTATACTGGTCGGTACCGTCAAAGATGTGTTCGCACAGTTTGTAGTTATTAGGTTTCTTGGTATTCACCGTGTTGGGGAGGCGCATGAGCTGCTTTAGCTGGGTTACAGCCTCGTCAGTCTTAAACAGTCTCATTAGGCGGCGGGATAGCCTTAGGTAGCTCATTGCGTCTAGGTCGGTAACTCGCCAGTAAGCATGAATGCCCCAGCCGCTATCAATGATTTTAGTTGGTTTTAGTGGAAATGCCCACAAGAGCTGAATAAACTCGTTAGCGTCCTCGTAGACACCGGACTTTAGATCATAGTCAACGAATACCCATTCGAAGGTGTCAATCTCGTACGCCTTAACAAAGCCTTGGTTACTTACGATACTTGGGTAATTCGGGTAATAGTAAAGATTAAATCCCCGCTCATTGAGGTCTAAAATCTCATTTTCAGACATCTCTTTTTGTATGGGGGCTACTTGCGGGTTTTGTTCTCTAAGCCAATCAGGCGGTAGGGCTACGTGAAGCATTGATACCTCGTTAAATTGTTAAGAGAAACAGGGTAGCTATCAGCAGGGGAGAGAGGGGGGGGGGTTCTGATAGCTACCCACCTACTACGACGAATAGGATTTAGCGAGATTTCAACATCGCGTTGATTCTAGCTTGTCGGTCAGCACTTGGGACAGTGGCTGCTCGTGGGGGCGGGGAGGGAGGAGCGTAGGAGGCGGCTTCTGGTTCGCCAAAGCTTTCTTCTGTTTCTTCTGCTGCGTCGGTAGTTGGGGCGGCCCAGCTACTATCGACGTCAATGTTGTTAGTACGATCTTGCATTACTTCGTAAACCTTCATTGGGTTACCTTTACCAGTGTCCAGGGTTTCGCCGGTTGCAACAATCTTAGTCATGCGGCCAACTACGGCGCTTTTCATGGTCTGGTCGATGCCAGCGCTAGCGTAAAGCCCTACAAGACCTGCCTGGGTCTGAAACTTATAAAAGTTCTTAGGGATAGCAAGGTTAAATTTATTGGGGCGAGGTTCGCTACCAATGTAGTAGCCCTCTAATTCTGTTGGATTCTTCTTGCCTGTTTTTTTGTTAATGCCGCCAAGTGATACTACTTGTACGTTCGATAGGGTTTCATAAGCCATTTTTAGTTCTCCTTTAGGTTTTGGTTCAAGACAATATCAATATATAACGGTTTGAATATTATGTCAAGACTTTTTACGTTCTAAAACAGTTTGGAGCAGCGCTAATGCTCGCCAGGCCAAGGCGGTTGCGTGGTAGCTTTGTGTTTCCTCGTCAAGGGCGTCCCAGTTAGGACCGATATCGATTAGATGCCGAGCTATGCAATCACTATGGTCTTTAGATTTCTCTTTATCCCAATGAAGGGGTTTACCGGGGTGATGCTTTTCGCTACCCTTTTTGCTGTGTCTGGATATCTCCACAATAGCATCTGGGAAGTACTGGAGGACACCGGAGAACACCGGGGAGTTTTTGCGCTCCTGACTACTATTTGGCTTGTCCTCAATTAAGGTTAAGGAGGTTTCATAAAACCAAGGAGCTAAAACAGCGTGTTCCTCAACTATCTGAATTTGGCAATCACCGGTGTTGGTAACTTCTACAACAGACCCTTCTTTACCAACCAAGTCGCTACAATAATTTGTAACGCGTACTTTGTCTCCTAATTTATACTTACACATTATCCTATCTCCCTTATTGATTTTTGGGGTACCATAAAGGTTCCTTTGTTACAGTACACGAAGCAGTGAATATCTTTGTTAAACCAGCGGTTCTTTTCGTCCTTCAAAATATGCGGAGGTACGTAGGTGTGGTGGATGGGTTTTACGAATGTGCCGGCTGGGAGGCTGATGTGGTCGGTAGAGTAGGGCTTCATAACCACTACTTCCTCTGATAAGCAATATTCTTGTACCTTCATCTAAGCTCCCTTTTCTTAAGTCTACGAATCTGACCTCGGGTATACTTTTTATAGCATTTAAGACACTGAAACAGCTCTGAGCTAGGGTTCCAATGCCAAGCGCAAGCGCCACAAGTACAGACGCTCATTTTACCCTCTTATCTCTATTGGCGTAGCTACCTAGGTACATCCGTGTCATCTTTGTGTACCACTTACCGAGGGGTATCTTAAGCTGCTTGGCTATCGCCTTGCCGTTTTTCCAAGCCCTCTTCTCGCAGTCTAGCACCAGGCGGTGTTGCTTAGCAGTGTACTTCTTAGCGTATACCGCCTTATAGGCTGCGTCAAGTCTGGTAAAGCCTTTTTTACTGGCGAAAACATCGTCCATTACGTGGCCTAGCTCGTGGAGTAAGGTACCGATCACCTCGTGGTCTTCCATCTCCCTATCAAGTTTGATGAGGTTCTGGGCGGGAAGATAGATGCCTTCTGAGTCGCTATGGGTATATTGGATCTTAATGCCGATGCCCTTGGCGTACTTATGGAGGGCAGCTCTGTACTCAGCGTAGTATTTTAAGTCCATTTAGTGTCTCTTATCGATTTTAAGTTCAGCGTAGCGTTTTAAGACCTTAAATACATAGTCTTGATTAGATTTAATGTAGTGTCCAGCATTATATGCCGAAATAACCTTCTCAGTGCTGTGATACTTCTTGTAGAGCTTAGCAAGCAGCTTAGCAGCGTATAAGGAGTTAGTTATGGGGTTCAGCAGCTCGTCGGAGTTGTCAACTGTTTTGGTTTCAGTAACCTCTTTATGCTTCTTCCACTTCTTAGTGGTAACGACGGTTTTGCTGACAAAACCTACCATTTCAGCGGTGCTGACTTTAATTTGGAATAAGCCGTAAGATTTCACTTTAATACCTGCCGCTTTCTCCTCTGGAGTGCCATCATTACGATTTAATGCTCTAGCCTTGCATTTTGACTCAACCGAGCAGATAGCGTACATTAGGTCTGCATCTATGTCATACGCCGAAGCCGCATTCAAGATGTAGAATGGAATGCGCGAGAAGTTATCGGTTTTTGAACCTAATGCGTTATTAGAGACTAATACTAAGACCAACAATACGTTCAAGAGTTTCATTAATACAGTATGACATACTGCGTCTAAGAAGTCAAGGGATTATAAGTTGTTGATACTACTTGCTTTTTGTCTTATTCGCTAATGCTTTAAGCTTTATCTGAAGATTTCGATGCATTGCGATAGCTTTAGCAGCGTCTACGGCTGCTGTGCCAATTTTGTAATGCACTTCTTTGGCTATAATCTGGTGGTAGAGCTTATATAAATCTTGAACCATCTGCTCTTCATTATATTTTTTCATTTTTTATTCCTTCTAAT